>SLRI01000318.1 GCA_007131045.1 Rhodospirillales bacterium | reverse complement strand
CTCGGCGGTCAGCTCGAATAGAGCCAGTCCTCGATCAGAAAACGCGCGATGCTGTCGGGATTGGGCAACCGCACCGGGCGCTTCTCCGGGTAGAGCAGCTCGGATCGGTGCAGCCAGCGGGCGTCCTCGATCTCGGCCGGATCGATCACCGGCTCGACCAGCGGGGCCAGGGCGCGAAAGCCGAGCATCAGGCTCTGCGGGAACGGCCAGGGCTGCGAGCTTCGATAGTGCACGGCCTCGACCCTGATGCCGACCTCCTCCTCGATCTCGCGCACCACGGTCTGCTCCAGGCTCTCGCCGGGCTCGACGAAGCCGGCCAGCGTCGAATACATGCCGTCCGGAAAATGCCGGGAGCGGCCGAGCAGGCAGTGCTCGCCACTGATGACGAGGCAGATCACGGCAGGATCGGTGCGCGGGAAGGTGTCGAAGCCGCAGGCCTCGCAGCGCCGGCAGTGGCCGGCCATGAGCGTCACCATCGGGCCGCCGCAGGCACCGCAATAGCGATGCCGCAGCCGCCAGTGCGCCAGCGCCCGGGCGAAGGCCAGGAGCCCCGCTTCGCCGGGCGCGAGGTTCGGCCCGACGCTGCGCAGCTCGAGATAGGTGCCACCCTCGACGACCGCCCCGTCGAGATCGACCGCGAAGACCGCTCGATCCTCGTGCAAACCGAGGAAGACCGGCGGTTCCGGGCGATGCGCGGCCAGATCCTGTGCCGCGACGAACAGCGGCCGCGGGCCCGTGGCGTCCTCGACGAACAGCGGCTTGAGCCCGTGCAGCACGAGAAAGCGGCTCTCGGGGTCGCGCAGGGCCATTGCCTGAAACGCCCTGTCGTCGCGCTTGTCGGCCGCCCGGTCGTAGCCGATCGAGGAATAGACGTGGGGTGGCGGATTGGCGGGGGTGGGGGCCAAGGGGCGCTCGCTCTGGGCTCTGATCGGTCGCTTGTGGGCCATGTGCGGGCCTTGCGCAACCGGCGGCGACCATCGATATTGAGGGACGGAAGGCTGGTCGTGGACGGGGCACTCGCCAACCCGGTCAGGTCCGGAAGGAAGCAGCCGTAACGAGCTTCGTCCCGGGTCACGCGCCAGTCTTCCACCCTGCCTCGCGCCCGGCCCTGCCACAATACGGTCTCCATGGCCCCGGAAAACCCCGCCGCTCCACCCTATCGCGTGCTCGCGCGGACCTACCGCCCGCAGCGGCTCTCGGAGCTGATCGGCCAGGAGGCGCTGGTCCGCACGCTGACCAATGCGATGGCGTCGGGGCGCATCGCGCATGCCTTCCTGCTCGCCGGCATCCGCGGCATCGGCAAGACGACGACGGCGCGGATCATCGCCAAGGGGCTGAACTGCACGGCCCAGGACGGCCCGACGCCCGAGCCTTGCGGTGAGTGCCCCTCCTGCCGCTCGCTCGTCGAGGAGCGGCCGATGGACGTGATCGAGATGGATGCGGCGACCCGGACCGGGATCGACGACATCCGCGAGATCGTCGATGCGGTGCGCTATGCGCCGGCAGCCTCGCGCTACAAGATCTACATCATCGACGAGGTCCACATGCTCTCGGAGAAGGCCTTCAACGGTCTTCTCAAGACGCTCGAGGAGCCGCCGCCGCACGCCAAGTTCATCTTCGCCACGACCGAGGTCAGGAAGCTGCCGGTCACCGTGCTCTCGCGCTGCCAGCGCTTCGATCTCAAGCGGGTCGAGGTCTCCGTCCTCGAGGCGCATCTGGCACGGATCGCCGAGCGGGAAGGGGTGACGGTCGAGCCCGCGGCGCTGGCCTTGATGGCCCGTGCCGCCGAGGGCTCGGTGCGCGATTCGCTCTCGCTCTTCGATCAGGCGATCGCGCTCAGCGACGGGCCGGTGACCATGGCGGCCGTGGCAGCGATGCTCGGGCTCGGCGACCGGCAGCGGCTGATCGATCTCTTCGCCGCGGTGCTCGGCGGCGACGGGGCGGCGACCCTCGAGCGCTCGCGCGAGCTCTATCGGCTGGGTGCCGAGCCCGCGGCGGTGCTGCAGGACCTGCTCGAGATCGGTCATTGGCTGAGCTGCCTGAAGGTCGGTGCGGACGCCGCTTCGCCCTTCGCGACGACGCCGCAGGCGGTGGCTGCCGGGCGGGCGCTGGCCGAGAAACTCGATCTCGCGGTCTTGGCGCGGGCCTGGCAGGTGCTCTTGAAGGGGCTCGACGAGGTGCGCGGCGCGCCGGATGCCGGCCAGGCGCTGGAGATGGTGCTGCTGCGGCTCTCCGCCATGGGCCAGCTGCCGACGCCGGGCGAGGTGATCAAGGCGCTCGAGCGCCGCGAGGCTGCCGGCCGGGGCAATGGCGGGGCGCCGGCCGCGGGCAGCCGACCGCAGGCGCCGACCACACCGCCGGCGCCGCCGCCCATGGCCCGGGTGGCACCCCTGGAGCCGCGCCCCGTGCCCGGCGCGCCTAGCGAGCAGGCCATGCAGCGTGGCGCCGTCGAGCAGCCGGCGCAGCGCAGCCCGAGCCTTCACACGCCCCGCTCACCCAGCGCCGCCGATCGAAGCCGCAGCGGGCAGCGGCCGGCGCGCGCCTTTGCCGAGCCCGCCGATTTCGCCGATCTCGTCCGTCTGCTGCACGGCCATGGCCAGCCGCTGCTCGCGAGCTACCTCAAGGAGGGGGCGCATCTGATCGGCTTTCAGAAGGATCGGATCGAGCTCCGCCTCGCCCCCGGTCTGCCGCGCGACATCTCCGGCAAGCTGAGCGAGGCGCTCTTGGAGCTCACCGGGCGGCGCTGGCTGATCGCCCTTTCGCAAGAGGGTGGTGCGGCGAGCCTCGCCGAGCAGGAGGCGGTGCGACGCCGGTTGATGATCGAGGAGGTCGCCGAGCACGCGGCGGTGCGCGAGGTGCTCGACGCCTTTCCCGGGGCCACCATCGTCGACATCCGCGAAGCGCGACGATCACCAGACCCGGCGCCAGATCCGGAGCATGACGCGGTGTCAGGGGCCGGCTATACCGAGCCCAGGGATATCGAGGGCGGTGGCCCAGCCGACGCCGATGACGACGCGAGCGATAGCGAGACGGGCCCGCCCGTTGGCGACAACAGCCGAATGGAACGCTGATGAAGAACCTTCAAAACATGATGAAGCAGGCGCAAGAGCTGCAGTCGAAGATGGCCGAGATGCAGGCGCAGCTGGCCGAGACCGAGATGTCGGGCGAGGCCGGGGCCGGCATGGTCACCGTCACCCTCAACGGCAAGGGCGAGATGCGCCGGATCAAGATCGACAAGTCGCTGGTCGATCCGGACGACGTCGAGACGCTGGAGGACCTGATCATCGCCGCCACCAACACCGCCAAGAAGCGGATCGAGGAGCACGTGGCCGGCGAAATGAGCAAGATGGCCGGCGGACTGCCCTTGCCCCCCGGCATGAAGCTGCCGTTCTGAGGCGAACCGAACAGCACGCATGGCCGCACCGGATATCGAGCGGCTGATCCGCCTCCTCGGCCGCCTGCCCGGGCTCGGGCCACGATCGGCGCGCAAGGCCGGGCTCGCCATGCTCAAGCGGCCCGAGGCGCTGCTGCGGCCGCTGGTCGAGGCGCTGCAGCATTGCGCCGAGCGGGTCACCGTCTGCGGCACTTGTGGCAATCTGGACACCACCGATCCCTGCAGCGTCTGCTGTGACCCGGCGCGCGACGACCGGTCGATCTGCGTCGTCCAGGAGGTCGAGGATCTCTGGGCGATGGAGCGGCTGGTCAGCTTCAAGGGCCGCTATCACGTCCTCGGCGGCACGCTCTCGGCGATCGAGGGAAGGGGGCCCGAGGCGATCCGCATCGGCCGACTCCTGCAGCGGATCGAGGCTGGCGGGGTCGAAGAGGTGGTGCTGGCGCTCGGTGCCACAGTGGACGGGCAGACCACGGCACATTACATCCACGAGCGGCTGCGGTCCTCGGGCTGCACCGTCACCCGCCTCGGCCACGGCCTGCCGGTCGGTGGCGAGCTCAACTATCTGGACGAGGGTACGCTGGAAGCCGCCTTGCGGGCTCGCCAAAAAGTCGCCTGAGCAGCCCACCACCGCGTCCGGATCGAACCAGTGAAAACCATGCCGCTCCTCGATATCCTGCAACCCCCGCACCCGACCCTCAAGCGCTCCGCCGTCCCGGTCGAGCGCGTCGACGATGCCCTGATCCGGCTCATGGACGACATGCTGGCGACGATGTACGAGGCGCCGGGCATCGGCCTCGCCGCACCCCAGGTCGATATCGGCCAGCGGGTGGTGGTGATCGACATCTCCGAGGAGAAGGACCAGCCGGTCCGGCTGATCAACCCGGCCGTCACCTGGCGCTCCGACGAGATCGAGGTGGCCGAGGAGGGCTGCTTGAGCCTGCCCGGCCAGTTCGCCGAAATCAAGCGGCCGGCCGCCGTCAAGGTGCGCTATCTCGACGAGCGCGAGAGCGAGCGGGAGATCGAGGCCGAGGGCCTGCTCGCCCGCTGCCTGCAGCACGAGATCGACCATCTCGACGGCATTCTCTTCACCGACCATCTCTCCGTCCTCAAGCGCAACATCATCCTGCGCCGCCTCGCCAAGCAGCGCCGTGTCAAAGCCTGAACCACTGCGCCTCGTCTTCATGGGCACCAGCGCCTTCGCCGTGCCGGCGCTCGAGGCCTCAGCATCGCTGCCGCACGAGTTGGTCGCCGTCTATACCCAGCCGCCACGCCCCGCCGGCCGTGGCCAGCAGCCCCGCCGAAGCGCGGTATACGAGACGGCGGAGCGGCTCGGCCTCGAGGTCCGGACACCCGCCAGCCTGAAGGACGCGGCGAGCCAGGCGGCGTTTGCCGGCCTCGCAGCCGACATCGCCATCGTCGCCTCCTACGGCCTGATCCTGCGCCGACCGATCCTCCAGGCGCCCAGGCTCGGCTGCTTCAACCTGCACGCCTCGCTGCTCCCCCGCTGGCGCGGCGCCGCCCCGATCCAGCGCGCGATCGAGGCCGGCGACAGCGAGAGCGGGATCACCGTCTTTCGCATGGAGGAAGGGCTCGACACCGGCCCGATGCTGCGTCGGGCACCCCTTTCGATCGGCCCGACCGAAACGGCGAGCAGCCTGCACGACCGGCTCGCGGCACTCGCGGCCGAGATCCTGCCCGAGACGCTGGACGCCATCGCCGACGGCACGGTGCTCGAGGAGCCGCAGGACGAGGCCCTCGCCTGCTACGCCAAAAAGCTGGAGAAGGCCGAGGCGCGGCTCGACTTCACCGCCCCGGCCGCCTTGCTCGAGCGCCGGATCCGCGCCTTCGACCCCTGGCCCGGCACCTGGTGCCTGGCCGGCCAGGAGCGGCTCAACATCCTCGAGGCCCGCGTCGTGTCGGGCTCGGGCGAGCCCGGCGAGGTGGTCGGGCTGCCGCTGCAGATCGCCTGCGGCGAAGCCGTGCTCGACGTCACCCGGGTCAAGCGCCAGGGCCGCAAGGCGATGTCCGCGGCCGATCTGCAGCGCGGCTTCACCATCCCGCTCGGCATGCGCCTCGACTGAGCGATGCCGCGCTTTCGGCTGGTGCTCGAGTTCGACGGCGGGCCGTTCTGCGGCTGGCAGATCCAGGCCAACGGCCGCTCGGTGCAGGCCGCCATCGAGGACGCCGCCGACGCCATGGCCACCCGCATCGGCCCCGCGGTCGCCGCCGGCCGCACCGATGCCGGCGTGCACGCGCTGGCCCTTCCCGTCCATCTCGACCTCGAGCAGGACCTCTTGCCCGAACGGGTGATGAGCGGGCTCAACCACCACCTCCGGCCCGAGCCCGTGGCGGTCGTCGATGCCCGCCGGGCGGCGCCCGATTTCCACGCCCGTTTCGATGCCAGAACCCGCCACTACCTCTACCGCATCCTCAACCGCCGCGGCCCGCCGGCCCTGCTCGCCGGCCGGGTCTGGCACGTCGCCAAGGCGCTCGACGCCGAGCACATGCAGGCCGCCGCCGAAACCCTGGTCGGCCGGCACGATTTCACCAGCTACCGCGATACCGCGTGCCAGGCGGAATCGCCGGTCAAGACGCTCTCGCACCTGGCCGTGCAGCGCCTGGGCGAGACGATCGAGATCCGGGCGGCCGCCCGCTCGTTCCTGCACCACCAGGTCCGCAACATCGTCGGCACCTTGAAGCTGATCGGCGAAGGCCAGCGCCCCGTCGGCTTCGCCCGGCAGGCGCTCGAGGCCAGATCCCGCGCCGCCGCGGGGCCGACCGCACCGCCGCAGGGGCTCTATTTCGTTCGGGCCGAATATTAGGAAGATTCGGGGAGGCGCCGCCTTGCCGCTGCTTATCCTGCGATCAGACTGAAAACCAGGCCGTTCACCAGCATCACTGCCACGAGATCGGCGGCGAGGAAGACGGCGGCGATGCCGACCGGGCAGTCGAGCGCGGTCTTGATGATGAAGCCGTGGTAGAAGAGCACGGCACCGGTGAGGATCATCAAGAGGAGCTCGACCATCGGTGCCGAGAGCACGGCCGCCAGGACGATCGGCACGAGCAGGGCGCCGATCTGCACCATGGAGGCCCAATTGAGGGCGACGATCAGCGGCACGTAGCGCCCGGCCACGTCGAACATCCGGGTGAGAAAGATGGCGAGGATCGGAAAGGCGGCCCAGCCGAAGAGGTAGCTCACGGCCTCGGCGCTGAAGGTGGGCCAGAAGGCCACGGGATCGCCGCGGCGGATGTACTGATCGGCGACCAGGATGGCGTAGCCGGGAGCGACCACGACGATCGCCCAGAACGAGCGCCAGAAGCCGTCGGCGGAAAAGTCGAAATGCTCCATCCCGCCGGTATCGCCCTTGGCGAGCCGCCAGGCGCCTTCGAAATAGTGGCGGATCTCGGCGAACGGCGGCATCAGCGCTCTTGGTAGCGTTCGAGAAAATCGAGATAGATCAGGGTGAGCTGCTCGAGGTCGGCGACCCTGACCCGCTCGTCGACCTGATGGATGGTGGCACCGACCAGGCCGAACTCGATCACCGGGCAGTAGGCCTGAACGAAGCGCGCGTCCGAGGTGCCGCCCGAGGTGGAGAGCGTCGGGCGAATGCCGGTGACCGCCTCGACGCTGGCCTGCAGCGTTTCGGTGAGCGGGCCGGGGCTCGAGAGAAAGGCGTTCGCCCCCTCGCTGTAGCCAACCTCGATGCGGCCGCCGACGGCCGCGATCGCGGCTTCGATCAGCATCTTCAGGCTCTCCGGCGTCTGGCT
>SLRI01000417.1 GCA_007131045.1 Rhodospirillales bacterium | reverse complement strand
TGGACGAGGGTGGGCCAGTCGTCCGGCGGGTTGCCGCTGGCGAGCATCTTCTGGAAGACGACGTAGGGATCGTTGCGGCTGCCGGCCTTGCGCAAGCTGCCGGTGTCGTTGACCCAAGCGTAGACGATGACGCGGCTGCGGCTATCGAAGCGGAAGAACAGGCGGTATCGGCCGGCGAACTCGGCGCGGCGCCAATGGCGGTTGCTCGGCCCCATGGTGTTGCCGAGCCGATAGCCCGGGTGGCCCGGGTCCGCCGGGACGACATCGAGCACCAGCTTGGCGATGGCGGCATGCAGCCGGACATTCGCGTTGTTGGCTGCGTGCTTCGGATCGGTCGCGCGGGCACGGTCGGCGGCAGCACCCAGGCGACGGAGCTGGTCGATGATCATCGGGTGAAAGAGCAGACGCCAGCCGTTCTTCGTCAGCGCCATCGGCCGGTCAGAGGCTCGTCTCGCCCTCGATCGGCTCGTCGAGGTCGACCTCGACCTCGCGGCGGGCCGCAGCCAGGGCGCTCGCGAGGTCGTCCGGCAGATCGACGGCACCGTGCCCGGCGGCGATGTCGGTCGCGAGCAAGCCGAGGAAAGCCTCGATCGCCGGGTCGGTGTGCTCGTTGTGGCCCGGCTCGATCACCACCCGTCCGGCATCCAGGCGCAGTCGCACCTTGCCACCGTCGGCCACGCCGAGCGCCTGCCGCATGGCGAGCGGCAGAGTGGTCTGGCCCTTGCGGGTGACGGTGCAGGTCTTCTCGATCATGGTGCTCTGCGGCATGGTTGCTACTACTTTGGACGCTTCGACGAGGTAATGCAGTTCCCTTACCTTGTCAACTGATAGGAGATTTCGCTTTTCCTCGTGATCGTCCGCACCCGATCCCCGTCTCCGCACCACTGCAAAGTTCCGGTGGGTGCAGGCAGGCTAGCCTCCCTGCGTCGCTTCCTTCCCGATCTTCGTCTTGCGCACCGGCGCCAGCTTCCAGGCGAGCGCCAAAAGCGCCATCAGGACGAACACGGCGGCGATCTGCGATGGTCTGCCGGTGGGCCAGACGAGGAAGACGCCGGTCAGGAAGATGGGTGGGCGGAGCCAGTGCGGGATCGGTTTTTCGCCGTGGCCCTCGAAGCCGGCGGCGAGCGCGTAGATGCCGAAGGCGGCGAAGGCGGTGATCTCTAGCGCCTTGAGCCAGTCTCCCGAGAGATAGGGGGTGTAGGCGAAGAGGACGGGGATGATGTAGAGGCCCTTGGCGATCCGCCAGGCGGTGAAGCCGGTGGCCATCGGCGGGGTCTTGGCGATCGCGGCGGCGGCGAACGCGGTCAGGCAGACCGGCGGTGTGACGTTGCTGTCCTGGCTCAGCCAGAAGATGATCATGTGGGCGGAGAGCAGCGCCGTGGTCAGGACGGCGGGGTCGAGGGCCTGGCGGTAGAGCTGCGAGGAGAAGTCGGGCGGCACCATGTCGAACAGCCGCTGCGCCTCGGCCATCGGCATCGGCGACTGCAGGGCGGCCACCGCCTCGGGCTCGACCAGCATGAAGATGGCGTGGGCGTCCTGGGGCAGGGTGCCGGCGGCGATCATCGCGACCACCGCCTCGTTGTTCATCAGCTGGTAGAGGGCCGGCGCGGAGAGCGTGGCGAGCACGATGTAGGCCGCGGTGACCGGCAGCCCCATGCCGAGCACGAGCGAGGCGAGGGCGACGAGGACGAGCGCGATCATCAGGTTGCCGCCGGCCCAGTCGGCGAGCATCAAGGAGAGCGTGTTGCCGATCCCGGTGGTCTCGACGACCATCACGATGAGCCCGACCGAGACCAGCAGCATGGCGGTCATCACCATGTTGCGCGCACCGAGCGAGAGGGCGTCGATGATCGCCAGGGGCCCCATCGGGCTCTTGGTGAACCAGGAGGAGACGATGACGGCGAGGATGGCGAAGGAGGCGGCGTATGTCGGGGTGTAGCCCTGCATCAGCATGCCGATGAGCACGCCCATCGGCACCAGAAAGCTGATGCCGCCGCGCTTCATGATCTCCATGACCGTCGGCACGTCCTCCTGGAGTGCTCCGAGGTCCAGCTTCTTCGCCTCGATCCGGATCCAGATGGCGACCGAGAGGAAGTAGAGGAGTGCGGGTAGCAGCGCCACGGCGACGATGGTGAGATAGGAGATCTGGGTATAGGTCGCCATGACGAAGGCGCCGGCCCCCATGATCGGCGGCATCAGCTGCCCGCCGGTCGAGGCCGAGGCTTCGACGCCGGCCGCGAACTTGGCGGGAAAGCCCGCGCGCTTCATCAACGGGATCGTGATGACGCCGGTGGAGACGGTGTTGGCGACGGCCGAGCCGGTGACGGTGCCGGTCAGGCCCGAGCCCATCACCGCGACGAAGCCCGGCCCGCCGACCAGCTTGCCGGCGACAGCGCGGGCCAGGTCGATGACGAAGGCGCCAGCACCCGAGCGCACCAGAAAGGCGCCGAAGAGGACGAACATGAAGACGAAGGTGGCGCTGATCCGGGCGATCGAGCCGAACATGCCGTTGAGCTCGAAGAAGGCGCGAAAGAGGGTGGTCTCGAGGGTCAGCCCCGGAAAGCGGAACATGCCCGGGATGTAGGCGCCGCCGCCGGCGATGTAGAAGAGGCAGAAGACGGCGAGCACCGGGATGAACCAGCCGGCGGTGCGGCGCGCCATCTCCAGGGCGAGCGCGATGGCGAGCAGCGCCACGACATAGTCCGCCCAGATCAGCCGCACGCCGCGCCGGTAGACGAGATCCGCGCCGTAGATGACGTAGACGGCACAAGCGACGGCCAGGAGGCCGAGGACGAGATCGACCCAGAGGGTCTTCTTGCCGGCGCCGGCATAGGCCGGGTAGACCAGGGCGCAGAGCAGCGCGAAGCCGCCCCAGTGCAGGGCGGTGAAGGTCAGGTCATCGAGCCGGGCGATGCTGTTGGCGTAGATGTGGAAGAGCGAGATGGCGACGCCGAGCGCCAGCACCACCTTCTCGTAGAGCGGGCCGGCGCCTTCGCGCTGCGGCATGGTGAGCTCGCCGGTCGAGTCCGTCTTCTGCGCCATCCTTGCTTCCCGAAACGCGAACGGGCCGAAACGCGAAACGGCCCGAAACGCGAAACGGCGGGGTCGCCCCCGCCGCTCGCCCGCCCGTTGGTCAGTTGGGCAACAGGTGTTCGGGGATGTCCATCCCCATTTCCTCGTAGTAGCGCACCGCACCCGGATGGAGCGGTGCCGGCAGGCCGCCGAGCGCCGCTTCGAGCGACATCTCGTTGGTCGCCGGGTGGATGTTCTGCAAGAAGGCGAGGTTCTCGTACATCGTCTTGGTGATCTGGTAGACCGCATCCTCGTCGACGCTCTCGTGCACGCCGAGGAAGTTGGGCTGGGCGATGGTGTGGACCGCCTCGTCCTGGTTCGGGTAGCTGCCGGCCTCGATGGTGTAGGGGACCCAGAGCTCGTCGCCGGCATTGGCCCGCTCGATCTGCTCCGGCGTGAAGTCGAGGATGGTGAGGTCGGCGCGGGCGGCGAAGGCTTGGGTCACGCCCGAGACGGGGACGCCGCCCGGCATGTTGGCGCCGACGATGGTGTGGTTCTGCAGGGCCTCGGCGGTCGGCCCGTAGCCCTGGAAGACGAGGTCCATGCTCTCGGGGTCGATGCCCAGGCCGTTCAAGATCTCACGGCCGGAAAATTCGGTGCCGGAGTTGCGTGCACCGATCGAGAAGGGCTGGCCCTCGAGGTTGGCGAGATCGTCGATGGTGCCGGTGTCGACATGATCGTTGGCGACGATGAAGTGCTCGATGTTCTGCCAGAGCATGGAGATCGAGCGCAGCCATTCCTGTGGCCCTTCGCCTTCGAGCGTGCCGGTGCCTTGCGCCGCGTAGCGGCCGAACAGGCCCTGGAGGATGCCGAACTCGGCTTGGCCGTCGCGCATCAGGCCGATGTTCTCACCCGAGCCGGCCGAGCTGATCGCTGCCATGCCGATGCCCTCGCCGGGCTCGAGGCGGACCTTGATCAAGGTCGCGATCGCCACACCCACCGGATAATAGGTGCCGCCGGTGGTGGCGGTGGTCAGGATGTAGGAGCGTTCCTGGGCCAGTGTCGGGCTCGCGGTCGCCAGCATCGCGGCCACGGCCACGGTGCCGAGAAGGGCGGTGCGTCGGGTGCTTGCCATTGGGCTTTCTCCCTGATGATGAACGTGCGCCCAGCATTACCGCCCGGGCCGCGCTTGACAAGTCCGGTGGGGCGTCCTCGAGGGGTTCGCAGGGACGCGTATGCTGCTTCGCGGGCGCCGGGTGGCGCCCGCGGTGCCGCTGCCGACGGCTGGCGGCTTCAGATGCCGAGCAGTTCTTTCGCCTGCTCGAGGGCGGCCATCGACTCGTCGTGGTCGCCGGCGTTGTGCAGGTCCTCGCCCTCGGCGCGCAGCGTCTCGACCTGGCCGCGCACCTCGTCGCTGACCTCGGCCTCGGGCAGCGCCGTGTCGATCTCGGCCATCAGGCCGGGACAGCCGTGGGCGAAGGCGATGGCGGGGGTGAGGGTCAGCAGGAAAGCCGCCGTGGCGAAGGGATGCTTCATCGTTTTCCTCCCGATTGGCCGGCCGTTGTGGTTCGCTCATGCCGGCGAGCGGAAAGGATAGCGCAAGTGGGCGGTTCGATCCATGGGCACGGCGCGGCCGGCTCGCTGAGGCCGCACGGCGGCAGCGGTCGCGCGACCGGCCGTTAACCCGGCCTTAACCGCGCTGCGCTCATACCGGCGTCATGCCGGATGCGACGACCCTTGCCGAGGATACCGAGGCCGCCCTGGCCGGGCGGGTAGCGGTCTTGGCGCGCTTGATCGAGGCGCATCCGGCCTTCGATCTTCTGGCCGAGTACGAGGCCCTCTTTCTCGACCGCCATCCTTGTGCTGCCGAGACCGTATCCTGCCTCGCCACGGCCGCGGCCGACCTCGGCAAGCGCATCGAGGCGGCCATCGCCGTGCTCGATGCCGGCCACGATCAGGGTGCCGGGAACAGTGCGTCGGTGCGGCCCATCAGCCGGTAGGCGACGAGGCCGACCCATTCGCGCATCGCATGGTCGATCTCGTCCAGGCGCTGGCCGACCCCCACTTGAAGCTCGAGATCGTCGCCGGTGGTCCGGTAGTCGACCGGCCAGGCAACGACCGGCCAGTCGAGCCGGCGGAAGATGCCGAGCGAGCGCGGCATGTGGGTGGCCGAGGTGACCAGGACCCAGGTCTCGCCCGGCTCGGGTTCGACCAGCTCCTTGCTGAACAGCGCGTTCTCCCAGGTGTTGCGCGAACTGTCCTCGTAGACGACGCGGCGCTCGTCGAGCTGCAGCATGGCGACGAAGCGCTCGTCGACGTCGCGCTCGAGGGCACCGCGCGGCAGCACCCGGCCGCTGCCGCCGCTGAACACGAGCCGGGCCTCGGGATGGCGAAGGGCGATGGCCGCGCCTTCGATCAACCGCTCGGCTGCCTGATTGGTGGCAAGCACCCCGCGGCGCGCGGCGACGTTGGAAACCTGCGCCCCGCCAAGCACGACGATGCCGGCGATCTCGTCCGGCAGGGCGGCCGGCCGGGGGATCCGCTCCTCGAGCGGCTGCGCCAGCCAGTGCCCGACCGGCAGTGCCGTGGCGACCAGGACGAGCCCGAGGGTGCCGAGCAGCAGCCGGCGCCAGCCGAGGAGCGCCAGGACGACGAGAACCAGCAGCAGGAGGTTGCTCGGCTGGAGGACGAGCCAGACGAGCTTGGAGAGAACGAAATCCAAGGCCGGGACGCCCTCAAGTCGGTCGGCTCAGGGCTGCTGGGCGCCGTTCACGTTGACCCAGATCGCGTAGAGCGAGGTGGTGCCGCAGATATAGAGGCGGTTCTTCTTCCTGCCGCCGAAGCAGACGTTGGAGACGACCTCCGGCACGTGGATCTTGCCGAGCAGGGTGCCGTCGACATCGATGCAGTGCACGCCGTCGCCGGCCGACGACCAGATGCGGCCCTCGGTGTCGCAGCGAAAACCGTCGAACAGCCCGTTGTGGCAGATCGCGAAGACCTCGCCGCCGCCGAGCGTGTTGTCGTCCCGGACGTCGAACTTGCGTATGTGGCGGGGGCCGTGCGGATCGTGAGAGGCGCCGGTGTCGGCGATGTAGAGGATGCTCTCGTCGGGCGAGAAGGCCAAGCCGTTGGGTTTGTCGAAATCGGTGGCGACGGCCTCGAGGCTGCCGTCCTTCGGATCGAAGCGGAAGACGTGGGCGCCGCCGTATTCCATGTCGCCCTGGTTGCCCTCGAGGTCGGTGAGGATGCCGTAGGGCGGATCGGTGAACCAGACCGTGCCGTCGGACTTGACCACCACGTCGTTGGGCGAGTTGAGCCGCTTGCCCTGGTAGCTGTCGACCAGGGTGGTCACCGTGCCGTCGAGCTCGGTTCGAAAGACGCAGCGGGCACCATGGCTGCAAGAGACCAGCCGGCCCTCGTCGTCGCGGGTGTGGCCGTTGGTGTTGTGCGCCGGCTGGCGGTAGACGCTGACCACGCCATCCAATCCTGAAAGGTCGGGGACGAAGCGCATGATCCGGTCGTTGGGGATGTCGGAGAAGAGGAGAAAGCCGCCGTCGCGGAAATAGACCGGCCCCTCGGTCCAGGCGGCCCCGGTCCAGAGTTGCCTGAGCCGCATGTTGCCGCCGATCAGGTGGCCGAACTTGCTCTCGATGATCTCGTACTCGTTGGTGCGCGTGCTCACGGCCGCGTCCTCCCCGTTCGTGTCGTTGCGGGAACGAAGTGCGGCGGGAGGGGGTGGCGTGTCAACTGCCGCTGATCGATACAGATGCACGACGGCCGGCCTTTCGTTCGTCGGCGAATCACGGCAAGAGCCTTCACGCCATGGAACTCATGATCGAGAAAATCGCTCGCGATGCCGCAACGGGTACCATGCGCGTGATCTGGTGGCGGCTGCCGACTGAGACCCTGTTCGACCGTTCGCCGCTATGCCGGAGCCTTCGGCGCCAGGCCGGTCACCGGCGCCCCTGCCAGCTTCGGGCCTTCGGTGTGCAGGTGGCAGTGGACCACGCCGCCGCCGTCGACCGCGGTCGGACCCGGGTCGACCTCGCGGCAGACCGGCATGGCGTAGCCGCAGCGGGTGTGAAAGCGGCAGCCCTTGGGCGGGTCGATCGGGCTCGGGATCTCGCCCGCGAGGCGGATCCGCTCGCGGCTGC
>SLRI01000261.1 GCA_007131045.1 Rhodospirillales bacterium | reverse complement strand
GTCATGCCGGCGACCAGGATCCAGGCCAGTTGCTTGCCGGTCCAGCAAACAACATCATTGAGCCGGGAAATGCCGGCAATGGCCAAGTCGAGCCCAGCCCGCATCCGGGCCCCCCTGTTATTTGTTATGAGACGACCATGGCCGACTTGCATGCGCAGGGCAATGGGCAAAAATTACCGGCGGCAGTTCAGTAATCGTGGCATGCCGGCACTTGCGGTCAGTAGAGCTCGGTCTCGGCGTAGCGGACGATGCGGTCTTCGCCCCGCGGCCGGTGGCCGCGCCCGACCGCCTTCTGGTGCCGCCGGGTCAAGAGGGCGATCGCCAGCAGTCCGAGATAGAAGACGAAGCCGGCGGCGAGCGCCAGTTCCCCCGGGATGGGCCCGAAAGCGGCCCGCTCGATCACCGTCGCGAGATCGTCGGCACCCGTCGGATGGACCAGGACCTTGCCGTAGTAGCTCGCCCCTTGGATCGCGAAGATGTAGCCGTAATTGCGCCTGAGCCGTCGCCCCAAAGCCTCCCAGAAGGAAAGATGAAAGTAGACGCCGGTGTAGTCGTCGGCCAAGGCCTGGTGCCAGCCATTGTCGACCTGCATGCCGCGGCCGAGCAGGAGCGGGGTCATGAAGTGCGCTTCCATCACCCGCACGCGCACCCGCCAGATGTCGAAGAAGCGGTAGCGGCGGGCTTCGAACAGCAGGAAGACGAGGAGCACCAGGCCGACGATGGCCAAGGGTGCGGCGCTGGCCTCGGGCTGGGCGTAGACGACGGAGAAGACGATGCCGGTGGTGACGACCGCCCAGTTGGTGGTGGTATCGAGGCGCATCCGCCAGATCTTGCTGCGGTAGAGCTCGCCCCGGTAGAGGTGGGCGAGCGCCCCGATATCGGCGCTCGAATAGCTCGGCGTTTCCGGTGCTTCGTGGTTGCGTGTGGTCGGCTCCATGCGTCCCTCCCCGATTGGTCGTTAGAGCGGAACGACTATGGCGGCATCGGTCTCGAGGCTGCAATCATGCGCGGTCTCAAAGTGCGATCGGCTGCCGCTCGCGGATCGACCGTTCGGCCGCCACGCCCATCGCGACCGCCGCCCGACCGTCCTCGAGGCCGACCTCGGGCGGGGTGCCGTCGGCGATGCAGGCGGCGAAGGCCCGGTGCTGGAAGAAGGTCGAGCCGTGGTGGTGGCCGGCGGCGAGCAGCGCCTGGTCGACCGGGACGATCTCGCTCGAGAGCTCGAGCGGCGCGCGGCGGCCGACGATGAGCCGCGACGACGGCACGCCGCATTCGACCTTGCCCCGATCACCGACCGCCGCGATCTCCTCCTGGTCCCTCGAGGCTTCCGCGAACATGCAGAGATCGAGCATCGCCCTGACCCCGTTGGCGAAATCGACGACGACATAGGCGTTGTCGACGATGTCCGGCTGGCGACCTTGGTAGCGCTCGTCGAGATGGTTCACGTCCTGGCCGCCCGAGGCGTAGAGCCGGACCGGCTCGGCGCCGGTGATCAGCCGCATGAGGTCGAAGAAATGACAGCATTTCTCGACCATGGTGCCGCCGGTATGGGCGGCGAAGCGGTTCCAGTCGCCGACCTTCGCCAGGAAAGGGAAGCGATGCTCGCGGATCGCCAGCATCCGCAAGGTGCCGATGGTGCCGTCCCGGACCGCCTCGATCAGCCGCGCGACCGGCGGCATGTAGCGGTATTCCATGGCGACCCAGACCGGGGCCCGGCGCCCCCTCGCTCGCTCGATCAAGGCGTCGCAGTCGGCAACGGTGGTGCAGAGCGGCTTCTCCACAAGGATCGGTAGCTCCGTCGCCAGGGCATCGAGCAGCACGGCGTGGTGGGTGTGATTGGGCGTGGCGATCACCAGCGCGTCGACGCCGCCGCTCCGCAGCAACTCCCGGTAGTCCGCATGGACCGCGACGGCGCCGCCGACGAGGGCCGCCGCGGCCTCACGCATCGCCGCGTCCGGATCGGCCAGGGCCACGATCCGGGCGTCGGGCAGCAGCTGCAGGTTACGGATGTGCTCCTGGCCCATCATGCCGGAGCCGATGACAGCAAAGCGCATGGCGATGGCGTCCCTGATCGCGGTCGAGTGGCGGGGCTTTACGCCCCATCGAACGGGTTGACCAGGGCGAGGCCGAAGCCGGCGGACCCGCCAGGGTCGCGGCTGGCGGAGCACGAACGAGCGCCCGGCATCGACCCTCGAATGGTTAAGACGGTGCGTACCATAGGCTGATGGGCGGGCTGGAACGATTGAAGAACATGCGGGCTGCGCGTATCCAACGAGGGCGCTGATCGCGACCGGGTGTCGGGGTTCGACTCGAACCGCGGCCGGCGCGCGCCGTCGCGTTTCGGCGCCGACGGCGTGCCGAACCCGGTGCTTTTCAACTCGTGCTGCCGGAGGTGGCGTGGCCCTCGCAACCGATTCTCTGCTGGCGACGCAGCCCGACAAGGCGAGCCTGCGCCTGCCGGTGGCCGATCTGGTCGTCCTCTTCGGGGTCGTGATCTTCGGTACGAACATTTTGGAGGCCAGCCTGCGTGGCGGCCCGCGGGAGGCGTTCATCGGCTACGGCTACATGGCCTGCTACGCCGCCGGCATGCTGATGGCGGTGCTCAGCGGTGCCGTGCCGAAGGCCCTCCTGCGCAACCCGTTGCTGACCATTCTGCTGCTCGTGCCGCTCGCCTCGATGCTCTGGACCGTCGATCGCGGCATGACCCAGTTTCGCACCCTGATGCTCGTCGGCACCAGCGCCTTCGGCCTGTTCATCGGCTGGCACTACGACCGCGACGCCATCGTTCGCCTGCTCGCCATCGGCGTCAGCTTGAACCTGCTGTTGAGCCTCGTGCTGATCTTCGCCGTGCCGTCGATGGGCATCGACCAGACCGCGGCCTGGGGCGGCACCTGGACCGGCGCCTTCATGCACAAGAACGGCCTGGGTGCGGCGACCGGCGTCGCGATGCTGATCCTGTTCTATGCCATCGCCAGTGCGACCGGCCTGCTGCGGCTCGCCTTCGTCGGCGCCTTCGCGTTGGCCGCGGTGCTGCTGGTCGGCTCGAAATCGGCGACGTCGCTGGTGGTCGCGATCGTTGGGCTGCTGCTCGCCTGCGGCTTTCACTTCTGGCGCCGCGCCCCGGGCCTGACCCTGACGGCGATCCTCGCAGTCCTGATCTGCTTGCCGTTCATGGCGCTACTGCTGGCGCAGCAGGACATGGTCAGCCTGCTGCTCGACAGCCTGGAAAAGGATGCGACGGTGCACGGTCGCACCGACATCTGGTTCTTGGTCTGGCCGTACATCATGGACCGGTTCTGGCTGGGCTACGGCTTCGGTTCCTTTTGGCAGCCCGGCTTTCCCTGGTTCAGCCAGATCCAGGCACGGCTGCATTACACCCCCTTCTATTCGCACAATGGCGTGGTCGAGCTCTGGATTGCCGGCGGTGCGCTGACCGTCGGGCTCACCGTCATCGTCTATCTGACCACCCTGGCCAAGGGCACGGTCGCAGCGATCCGCGAGACCGGGTCGCCGACCGCCCCGTTCGCTGTCGTCTTCCTCGTCTGCTTCGCGTTGCGCAACATCACCGAATCGTCGCTGCTTCAGCCCAACGATTTTCTCTGGCTGCTGTTCGTGGCGATCGTGGTCGCGACCTCGAAATCAGTGGTCTTCAGCCTGCGGGCGAAGGACGAGCCCAGTTGAAACCGATGCTCGAGACCGAGATGTCGCCCGCCTCGCCGCTTCATCCCCGGTCGCTGCCCGCAGCCGACATCCCGCCGCCGTTTTTCATAGGACAAGGTATGATCCGTCCGACCCTTCTTCCATCGCCGGTAGCCGCCCCACGGCACCGCCGATGATCAAGACCGCCGGCATCTATTTCGCGGCCCGGGTGCTGGCCGCCGTCTGCGGCCTCTTGGCCGTCGCCGTCTACACGCGGCTCGCGACGCCTGAGATCTATGGGGTGTTCACCCTCGTGATGGGCGCCGGGTTCACCATCTTCGCGGTCTGCTTCCACTGGATCCAGAGCGCGCTGTTGCGGTTCCTGCCGGCCGAGGACGGCGCCCGCCCGATGGCGCTCGGCGCGTCGCTTGCCGGCTTCGCCCTGGTCACCGTGCTGCTGGTCGGCGGTGCCGCGATCGCGGTGCTGCTGGACCTGGTGCCGGTCTCGACCGAAATGCTGCTGTTCGCGGTGGCGATGGCGATCACCTATGCCGCGCTCGAGATCTCGCTCGCGGTGGTGCATGCCCGCCAGCGGCCGACCACCTACGCGCTGATGCTCGCGGCCCGCGCCGCGGGTGGGGTCGTGCTCGGCTCGCTGCTGCTTTTCGCCGGCTACGGCGCGCCGGGTCTCCTGGTCGGTGTCCTGGTCGCGCATGCCCTGCCGGCGCTCTATCTGGCGTGGCGCTGGCGGCATCGGCTGCTCGACCAGCGCTTCGATTTCGGTGCGGTCAAGCGCATGGCCGCGTTCGGCCTGCCGCTCGGCGTGGTCGGCATGGCAGCCTCGGTGATCGGTGTCTCCGACCGCTATCTCTTGGCCCTGTTGATCGGCGTCGACGCGGCGGGGAGCTATGCCGCACCCTACGATCTGGCGCAGCGCAGCCTGCAGATCGTCATGCTCTCGGCCTTTCTCGCCGTATCGCCGATGATCTTTCGCAGCTTCGAGCGCGACGACCACAGCCAGCTGACTGCGCAATTGCTGCAGCAGGCACGCTTGATCCTGATCACGGCACTGCCGATAGCGACGATCATGGCGGCGACCGCGCCATTGATCGCCCGTATTCTGTTCGGCGTGGAGTTCCGCCTGGCGGCCGCCACCCTGATTCCCTGGATCATCGCGGCGACCCTCGTGCAGGGCATCACCTCCTACTATTATTCCTACTGCTTCACCCTCGCCAAGCGGACGCTCACCAATGCCGCGATCGTGAGCGCGGCGGCGGCCTTGAACATCGTCTTGAACCTCCTGCTCATCCCGCTCTACGGCGCGCTCGGCGCGGCCTTGGCCACCCTCGCGAGCTTCACCTTCGTCCTCGCGGTCACCCTCCTCGCCACGCGCTACTGGCTGGCCTTGCCGTGGCCGACCGTCGACATGCTCAAGATCCTCGGTGCCTGCGCGGCGAGCGCACCGCTCCTGGGCCTGGCCGCCCGGGCCGATGATCTGCTGGTCGCGATCGGCGCCACCGCTGCTGCGAGTTGTGTGCTCGCCGGCCTGCTGCTCGCGATCGACGCCGCCGGCAGCCGAACGCTCGCCGGCAATCTGATCGCCGACCTCAGGCGCCGAATGAATGGCCGATTGGTGACCCAGTCATGATGCTCGACCTCGTCGACGCGACACGGAACGAACCAGAGAGTCCGCGCTCGAACAGCGCGGCCATGCCCGAGAGCGTGGAGGTGCCGTCGGCGGCACCGCGGCTTCGGGTGGCGATCGCCGCGCCTACGGTCGATCGCCCGGACGGGCTGCGGCGCCTCATGGAGGGCTTGGCGAAGTTGACCTTCCAGCGGGTCCCGGAACCCGAGATCACGGTGGTGATCGTCGACAATGCCGCCGCGCCGCAGGCCGCGCCCATCGTCGATGGCTACCGGGCGCTGTTGCGCTGGCCGGTCGTCTATCACCACGAGCCACGGCGCGGCCTCGCGCACGCCCGCAACGCGCAATTGGCGGCAGCGCCGGCGACGGCCGACTGGTTGGCGATGATCGACGACGACGAGGTGCCGGTCCCCGAGTGGCTCGATTCGCTGCTCGCGGTCGCCCTCGCGCACGACGCGGACTTCGTCTGCGGCCCTGTCGTTCCCGCCTTCGTCGAGCCACCACCGGCCTGGGCGATCCCTGGCCGCTTCTTCGAGACCGGGCCGTTCACGGATGGCCAGCCGATCGGTCACCCCTATACCGGCAACGTTCTGGTCTCGCTGAAGGCGGTGCGGGCCGCCGGCTGGCGCTTCGAGATGGCCTTCAATCACACCGGCGGCGAGGACGAGCATTTCTTCGCCCGCGCCTTGGGCACCGGCCTGAAAGCCGTGGCGGCAGCCGATGCGACGATTTTCGAGACCATTCCGCCGAGCCGGACGACGATCAGTTGGATCGCCCGCCGCTATTTCCGGATGGGGACCACCGTGGCGGCAATCGACCGCCTGCACGACCCGTCGCCCGCCAGGCTCGCACGGCGCGGCTTGCTCGGCTGCGGCCGCTTGGCTGTCGGCCTCGCGAGCATGGCCAGCGCGCCCTTCAAGGGTCGCCTCGCTCTGGTCAAGGGGATCAGCGACGCTGCCAGAGGCGCCGGCGCGCTCGCCGGCCTCCTCGGCATCAGCTTTGCCGAATACGGCGCACGCAATCGGCCAAATGCCGCCGAACTGCCGCCGAAGTGAGCGCGCCTAAGCTCGGCGAGCGTGCCACGTGCGAGCGCGGCACGACAGCAGCCGCGTTGAGCACTGGGTCCCCTTCTCGCTGGAGGCGAGGACTCAGCGCAAACGCGGCCAGCGAACGCCGCGAGGTCGAGATGACGAGGCTCGATGGCAAGGTCACCGGGAGCCTTCTCTGATCGGGATTTCTGGTCTGGGATCTTCGTGATCTACCCATCAGGCGATCGGCTAAAAGACCTCCTGGCCTTTCATGGCTCTACCTGAAGGGCGTCTCCACCGGCCAATTCGACGAGGCGCTGACGTCTCACCTGGGGCCCGATGAGCCGGGCCTCTCGGCATCGACCGTGCGCCGCCCCGCCGCGGTCTCTTGGCCGCGGGTCCATCGGACATGGATCGGCGAGCCTGCTGGCCGCCGATGCTGGCGATCTGGCAGCAGGAGCACGAACGCTGGCAACACCCCGACCTCTCTGGGCGGCGCTTCGGCGACATCCCTCCAAAACCTGCTGGCCCTGTTGCCTTCGGGAATCGGATCGAAAGGCCTCCTGGCATTTCTGCCCATCACGCCCGGCGGCGCCAACCTCTTCTTCCAGCGCGTCAATGCCCGCTACGAGAAGGGCGCCATGATACTCACTTCAAACAGCGGCTTCGCCGCCCGCTGCGGTCTGCCGACCGCGTCTCCTTCGAGTTGGGGCGCGGAGATCGGCGACGACCGCAATTCCCCGCGCTTTCTAGCCTGAAAAATTCATCAGCGTCGATTCCGAGGCTGGCGGGCGCGACATGAGCCGTTGCTATCGTGTAGGTTTCGGTTGCTGAAGCCAAACCGCTTCGATCGAACGGAGTTGTGCGCCC
>SLRI01000617.1 GCA_007131045.1 Rhodospirillales bacterium | reverse complement strand
GCCGGCGACGGATATCCGAGGTGTCGTGGCTGTGCTCCAGATTCGGCATGACCGCTCCGTCCTGTTGGCCGGCCGGCGCGGCCGCTCGACCGGCAGCCGGGCGGTGGTTGCGCCGAAGCGTATTGGCTGCCGCCGAGGTCCAGGCGCGGCGCGTCGCCAGCCCATGCCTAACCGCTCCGCGCACCGTCGGCGAGCCGGCATCGATGATGGCCGGCCCGTTTGCCGTCAACTGGCCGAGCTGCGCAGCCGTCGCGACCGGCACTCAGCAGCTGAACACCGCCTCGGCATCGGCCACTACGAACCGCCCAGTGCGCTGGCGGTCTGTGGCGGGTAGAGCAGAAAGAGGCGTTCATCCGGCCCGCACCGATTGGCGACGTTGACCCGAGTCCCCGGCAGCGTGGCCCCGATGGCGGCCGCGAAGTCGACCGCCTGCGGCGCCGTCTCGGCCGAGAAACGCACGGCGATCACCGGGTAGTCGCTGCCGTAGGAGCCGAAATCGATCTGCTCGGGCAGATGACCATTGTCACCGCAGGCGCGAGCGATCGAGCCGATGCAGTCGCCGAGAGTGAGCCCGTCCCGGTAGACGCCGAGGCGTTCGCGCTCGTCGACCGGCTGCAGCCGCCGCTGCCTGCCGATCCGCGTCGAGCGGGTGATCCGGGTCGCGACCGTGGACGGTCCGTCGTGCCCGCGGATCAGCCGCTCCAGCCTTTCGAGCGCCACCTGCCGTTCGCCCGCCGGCGTGCCGTCATGGGTGATCAGCGCCCGCAGCTTCTCCAGAATGGCGGTCCCAGCCGGCATGTCGACCTCGCAACGCTGCCGCCTCGCTGCGGCCACGAAATCCAGTATGCCCGGCAAAGCTTGCGCAAATCTTAACAGCCGTCCGGAAAAAGGCGCCGTGTCCGCTTCAGTGGATATCCTCGGCCGCGGCGAAAGCCGCCTTGAGCTGGTCGATGTCGAAATGGCCGCTGCGCGCCGCATCCAGCACCGGCTTCTCCTTGCGGATGCAGAGGTCGATCGCCTCGGGCAGCTGCAAGGCGTCGGCGTGGGGAATGACCACCGCCCCGTGCCGGTCGGCATGGATCAGGTCCATGGGCTTCACCTGCATCCCGAAGATCTCGACCGGCAGGTCGATCGCCTCGACATGGACATGCGCGTGGCTCGGGCCGATCTTGCCGGCGAGCAGCTGAAAGCGCGGGTCGATCGCATCGAGATCGCGGAACGAGCCGTTGGTGATGCAGCCCAGGACCCCGAGCCCGCGGTGCACGGCGGTGTTCACCTCGCCCCAGAAAGCCCCGAAGCCGGGCTCCGGGTCGAGGTCCTGGATCACCGTGATGACCGGCCCCGGATGGCTCACCAGCTGCTCGTAATAGCGGATGCGCAAGGCCTTGGCTTCGGCCGGCGGCAGCGGCGAGGGAGTGGCGGCCTTGATGGTCGCCGTCCGCGCGAAGCCGACGATGGGCTTCAGATCGGGAAAGGCGCAGACCATGTGCGCGGTGGTGAAGCCCGTGGTCAGCCGGGCTCCCTGGATCACCTCGAGCGCGTTGCAGATGGTCGGCGTATCGAACGCCTCGAGATGGTCGAGCAGTTCCTGACCCAGTGACACGAGCGACGTACTCCCCGGTTTATCGTTGCTGTCGGCGCTTTCGATAGCACCCTGGCCGGGCGATTGCACGTGCCGGTATCGTCATTTGCCGGCGATCGTCTGCACCACGTCGAAGCCCTCGAAGCGTGGCGCCTCGAGATAGAGGTCGCTGTGCCCGCCGGCATTCTTGTGCGCATCGCGAAACGCCTGGCTTCGCGTCCAATCGACGAACGCCGCCCGGTTCGCCCAGATCGTGTGCGACGCGAAGAGGGTGTGATCGTCCTCGCTCGGCCCCTGCAAGAGATGGAACTCGACGAAGCCCGGCACGTCCTTCAGATGCGAATCGCGGTTCTGCCAGATCGCGGCAAAATCCGCCTCGGCACCCTTGCGGACCCGAAACCGGTTCATGGCAATGAACATCAGCGAACTCCAAAATTGTTGCTTCGAGTCGGCTAGCCGCCGCAGCAGACGAGCTTGACCAGCACCCGCTCGAAGACGATGTCGGCGGCAGCATCCGCCGGCGCGGGCAGGGGGGCGAAGCCGGCATTGAAGCGCACGGCGAAGCGCTCGCTCGGCAGGCCTCGGGCCAGGATCGCCTCGAGCACGGTCGCCAGGCGCAGGAGCGCCGGCTCCCAGGCGTCCACGGCAACCTGGTCGGCCCAGGCCGCACGCGGCGCCTGCGCCTCGAGGACGATCAGCCAGTCGGCGTCCGCCGGCAGCCGCTCGATCAGCCGGGCGATCTCGACCAGTGCCCGAGCCAGGTTCTGTTCCTGCTCCTGGCCGAGATCGAAGCGCCCGCCGGAAAACTTGATCTGGTGCAGATAGGCGGCGCGACCCCGATCGGCGGCGACCCCGGCTCCGTCGCGGCTGGCGAACGGCTCGCCACCGAAAGAACGCATGGCGTCACGCTGCAGCATCCGCTCGAGGTCCAAAAAGGCCAGGCTGCGATAGCGCGTGCCGAGGTCCGCCTGGGCCTCGCCGAGTTGGGCCAGCCGCTCGTAGGCATCGGCGAGCACCGTTTCACGATCCGCGAGCTGCCGGTTGGCCGACCAGAGTGAACCGAGTGCCAGCAGCAAGGTCAAGGCGAGGCCGCCGGCGGTCACCCCGAGCCAGACGCTGGACCTGCCGCGAAGCCCGCCCTGCCACCCAGCTTGCCGGCCAGCTTGCGGCCCGCCTTGCGACGACCCGCGCCCGGTCCCCCGAGCGCGCCTGCCGAAGCCGGTGGCCCAGGCCGCCCCGGCCGCCGCATCGCTGGCCCAATTCGTGCCGAACGGGGCGTCGGTCGCTGCCGCATCGTCGGGCCGGGTGTCGTCGTCGCCTGTCGCTCCTGGCGCTGCCCGAGCACCGGCCGCCCGCCGGGGTCCCGGCCTCGCGCCTCGACCCGGAGCCGGGTCGGGCTCGGCGTCGAAACCCGGCGGCGGCCTGGCGGCCCCGGACCCCGGCTCGGCGGCGGCGAGCCCCGAGGCGTCATAGGCCATCCGTCGCAGCGGATCGCGCAGCACCTCGTAGGCCTCGCGAACCAGCCGGAAGGCCTCGCCGTCGGCCGTCTCGCCGGCCTGGTCGGGATGCGACGCCATCGCACGCTCGCGAAAGGCGAGCCGGATCTCGTCGGCCGTCGCCGTGCGCGGCACGCCCAACGCCCGGTAGTAGCCTTCGGGGTCACCGCGTCCGGCCACGCCGATCGCCTCGTCTGGAAGGTGGATGCACAGGCAATGAGGTCCGCAATTGATCGAGCTTTCACTGGCGCAATCGCCAAAAACCGAAGAAAAGGCAAGCGATGTCAACCTCGAATGGTGAGCGAGCGTGCTCCATCGCCTGTTCGTTCTGCTCGGCGGCTCGCCGCAAAGCGCGCTGATCCCGGCGCCGGCGCCCGTAAAACCGCGTCGCACCAGGCGCCAGCGCGATTTCCAGCGGCAGCGGGTCTATGCCTGGGAGGCCGCCATGCTGGCGCCGACGCGCGGAGGCAAGCTGTCGCTCGGGGCATGCGAGCGGCTGATCGACGAGGCCTTTCGCTGGCACGAACGACCGAGCCCACTCGATGGTTCCTGGTCTCCGCCGCGCCTCGGCGACGGCCGCGGCCGCCGCCACGCCTGCGGCTCGCGCGAAGTGATCAAGCTGCCGCGCTGGGCGCGCACCCGAACCATCGTGCTGCACGAATGCGCCCACGGCATGAGCCGGGACGGTCACGGCCCCGAGTTCGTGCGGGCCTACGTCACGCTGCTCTGCCGGTTTCAGGGGCAGGACCGGGCGAGCCTCGAAGCCTCGCTCGCGGCCCACAAGGTGGCGATCGCGCCCTTGCTCGAGGACTCTGGCTGAGCCGTCGATTTTGCGGTTGCCAGCGCTTGCCGGCTCGGGCCACAGTCCGCTGGAATTCGGCCGAGGAGGGAACGATGCCGACGACGCTCAAGGACATGGTGGCCGCCGCCAACGCAACGGTGCCCGCGATTACGCCCGAGGATGCCCAGCAGCTGATCGAGCAGGGCAAGGCGCTGGTCATCGACGTCCGCGACGCGCCCGAGGTCGAGGCCAGCGGCCTCATCGAAGGCGCCGTTCACATCTCCCGCGGCATGCTCGAATTCCGCGCCGACCCGGCCTCGCCCTTCCACGACGAGCGGCTCGGCCCCGACAAGACCGTCATCGTCTACTGCGCCTCGGGCGGCCGCTCGGCGCTGGCCGGCAAGGCGCTCAAGGACCTCGGCTACCAGGACGTCCGCAATCTCGGTGGCTTCAAGGACTGGGCCGAGAGCGGCCGGGCCGTCGAGAAGCCGACCAGTTCCGGGACGTAGCCGGTCAGCGCGAGGATTTGGGCAGCCGCCGATGCCTGGCCGATTGCCGGGGATCGAGCGACGAGCCGCTCAGCGAGTGCAGCGGCACCGAAACGAAGAGCCGCTTGGCGAAGAGCGGCAGAACCGGCTGGAACGGGGCGGTGAGCACCAGCATGGCGGCAGCCGCTGCCGGCAGATAGAAGATGATCGCGGTCCCCACCACGGTCAAAAGGACCCCGGCGAAGAGCGGCCCCGCCGCGGCCCCGGCGGCGAGAATCGTGAGAAAGCTGCGGCTGAGGCCGACCATCTGCCCCCGGGGAACACGGTCACAGGCATGGGCCAGATTGAGCGGATAGAGGCTGAAGGCGGCACCACCGAAGACGAAAGCGAGCGAAAAGAGCCATGTCCGATCCTCGATGAGGGTGATGGCGAGGCCGCAGAGGCAGGTGGCGAGGGCAGCGGCCGCGGTGACATGAAGGCGTGGCGCCCAGTCGGACAACCAGCCGAGCGGCCACTGGAAAACGAGTGCGCCGAGAATCACCAAGGACATGAACAGCGAAACCTCGGTCGTCGTCAGGCCTTGCCGGTCGGCGTAGACGGCACCCAGAGCGTAGAAAGTGCCGATGACGATGCCGGCGGCGAAAGCGCCGAAGGTGGGAAGCGGCTTTTCGACGATCAGGCTGGAGAGCGGCACCGGCTCGTAATGCTCCTGCTCCGCTTCGGCATGCCCCATCAGGCTGATCGGGACGACCGACAGGGCCAGGAGCATGCCGCCGATGACGAAGAGCTCGAAATCGCGGTCGGTGCCGAGCCCGAGCAACAGCTGCCCGGCGGCACCCGAGGCGAAGAAGACGAGCATGTAGACGCCGAGCACCTTGCCGCGGCTGCGGTCGTCGACCGCGCCGTTGAGCCAGCTCTCGGCGATCAACACCAAGCCATAGTAGAAGATCCCGGTGGCGAGCCGGAGCGCCATCCAACTGGCGGGCGAGGTCAGCAAGGCGTGGGAGAGGACGATGCAGGCCAGCAGGGCGGCGAAGGCGGCGAAGCTGTGCAGATGACCGACCCGTGCCACGGCCTGCGGCGCCGTGTTCGCGCCCAGAATGCCGCCGAGAGCGAAACCGGCGGCGATCAAGCCCAGGCTCCACTCCGGGAATTCCCGCCTCGACATCTGCAAACCGACGAGCGAGGCGACGAGATTGCTGCCGATCGCCAAGAGGGCCAAGCTGATCAGCATGGGCAGCGCACGTTTCAGGGCCTCGACTGGCAAATCGACCTCGCGCGTTCGGTGATCCGGTTTCGATGGCGAGTGCCCCTGCCGGCGCAGCGGGCGTGAGTTGCAGGGGGCAGAAAACGAAGGCGCCGCTCTCTTTTCAAGGCGGCGCCGATTCGTCCGGGTATCCGGGATCGCCATCCGCATGGCGGCCTGCCAGCCGCGGCGCCCGTTCGTCGACCTCGAGCCCGCGAAGCGCGGTGATCCAGAAGCGGGTGAGGGCCACCGTGTCGATCGTCCGGTCGGCCGCCTCCTGGCTCAGCGCGTAGTCGCCGATATGCGCCACCGCGTCGCGCAGCGCCTCGATCGCCTCGAAATCCTCCTTGGCCCGGTTGCGGCTCACCGGCAGGGATGCTGTGCGCAGGATCACCGCGCGCTTGTCGGCGAACATCGTGGCGGTCAGCCGGTCGACGGCGAGCCTGGCCTCGGCGAGGCCCCGATAACGGGCTTCGACGGCCTCCCGGCGGCTTCGGGTCAACACCCCGAGCCAGGTCGCGTCGTCCGGAAAGTACCGGCGGATCCAGGCCGCCATGGCGAGCTCGAGGTGCGTTACGATGTGAAACAAGAGCGAGCGCACCGGCAGCTTCTGCAGGTCCGACTTGCTGACGAGGCCGGTGATCCGGGCACCATCGAGGATCAACCGGCAGGGGCTCGCCTTGGCGCCCGCGAGAAAACCCAGGATGTCGGCATCGGCGGCGATCAGCATCGTCTCGTCGAGCCGCGCGAAGGCGTCTCGAACCTTGCCCACCGCCGGCAACGATCCGGGCCGACGGCGCAGCAGCCCGACGATCCGCTCGTTCTCCACCACCGGCAGCTGATCAAAGGCCTGCGTCTCCGCCCGTGCCGCCACGACAGCCAGCGGCTCGTCGATGGCGCAGGTCACGATGCCCTCGAAGGTGCCGATCAGCCGCACCGGAAAGCCGCGCTCGAGGGCGGCCGCCAGGGCTGCCTCGTCAGCGACGAGCCGTGCATCGTGCAGGCCCTTGACCAGCGTCTCACGATCCTGATCGGCCATGCCACCTCCAGCACTCGGAAATCGGCGACAGACTGGCACGGTCCTGCAGCGTGGCGCAAACCCGTGCTGCGCTATGTCGCTTAGCCATCGCTGGCAGCAATGCTAGTCTCTCCACGAACACCGTCAGGGAAACCACGAACGAGTAGGAGAGGTCGCATGCCGATCGCCATCGAACGCCGACGCTTCCTGATGACCGCTGCAGCGGTGGTCACCACGGTCTCCACCGCCGGCTTCGGTCGCCTGGCCCGCGCCGATGGACCGTTCACCCTGCCACCCTTGCCCTACGCCGCTGATGCCAACGAGCCGCATATCGACGAGCGGACGATGGAGATTCATCACGGCCGCCACCACAACGCCTATGTGAACAACCTCAACGACGCCGTCGCCGATTACGGCGAGCTGGCGCAATTGCCGCTCGACGAGATGCTCGGCAAGCTCGGCGAGGTGCCGGAGGCGATCCGTACGGCGGTGCGCAACAACGGCGGCGGTCACGCCAATCACAGCATGTTCTGGGAGATCATGGGCGGCGAGGGCGGTACGCCCGAGGGCGATCT
>SLRI01000331.1 GCA_007131045.1 Rhodospirillales bacterium | reverse complement strand
TTCCGGCGTCTCGCCCCGCAGGAACGGCAGCAGCGTGTGGCCATCGCATTGTCGCGGGATTTCGATACCGAGGCTCTCCAGGATGGTGGGGACGAGGTCGACATGCTCGGTAAAGGCGTCGACGGCGCGGCCGGCGGCGCGTTGCTTCGGGTGGCGGATCAGGAGCGGCACGTGGAAGGCCTCGGGGCGGAAGCCCTGCTTGCCGATCTGCCAGCCGTCGCCGAGCATTTCGCCGTGGTCGGCTGTGACGATCACCAGCGTCTCGTCGAGCACGCCCGCAGCCGCCAGCGCGTTGAGCACCCGGCCGATCTGCCGGTCGAGCTCGGCCACGAGTCCGAGATAGACGGCGCGCAGCTCGGCCACCACCGCATCGCCGAGCGCTGCTGGCCGGCCGACGGTGCGGCCGAGCCAGCCGCCGAACGGCTGCTCGAGCAGGGCCGCGAGATAGGGGTGGCGGGCGGCCTCGTCCTTGATGCTGGCGGCCCGGCGCGGCTTCGGCATGGCGCTGCGCTCGAACAACGCATGATAGGGGGCGGCCGCGAGCCAGGGCGGGTGCGGCTTGATGTAGGAGAGGTGCGCGAACCAGGGGGCGCTGTGGGGTGCTGCCAGGAACTCGAGGAAGCGGTCGGTGAGGAACGCCGTCTCGCTATCCTCGGCGGCCCAGCACGCGGGCTCGCCCAGGGGGGTGGCATAGATCTCGTCGATCGAGCGCCGGCCGTAGCCGCGCCTTGCCAGATGGTCGAGCCAGGCTGCGCCGTCCTCGAGCAGGACGCAGCCCGGCCTGAAGCCGGCGGCGATGCCCTCGTAGGTCGACAGCCGCGGGTCGTCCGCCGGCACCGACCTAGGGTCGATGCTGGTGTCGCTGTAGCCGAACAGCCGTGGATCGTAGCCGGCGCGGCGGACCAGCTGGGCGATCGTCAGGTGGCGGGCATCGAGCGGCGTGCCGTTGCTGATCGAGCGGTTGTTGAAGCCGTAGGTGCCGGTCAACAGGCAGGCGCGCGACGGGCCGCAAGGTGTGGCCTGGGTATAGTGGCGGCGAAACAGCACGGCCTCGCGGGCGAAGCTGTCGAGCGCCGGGGTGCGCGCCGGCAGGCCGTGCGGCAGCGCCGCTGCGAGCGTGCCGAGACAATCGGCCCGCCACTGGTCGGCGGTAATGAACAAGATGTTCAAGGAAGGGTCCCGTTGACGAGTGTTCGCTGTGGCAACATTAGTTCACCAACAAGTCGATGGCCAGGATGAACCATCGTGGCCCGAGGCTGCGTCCCGCTTGATCTGCGAATTGGGCAGTGCTGGCTTTTCACGGGTGGATATTTCGGTTGGATGCGCTACAACATCAGCAACGCATTAACCAAACGACAGGGAGAAAACTCGATGCGTTTGCGGTCTCAAACCAGCGTCATGGCCCTGGTGCTCGCCAGCTTCGTCGCCGGCACGGCGGCGAGTGCCGCCGACCTCTCGATCGTCAGCGGTGCTGTCGGTCGCGACATCGACGAATTGCGCAAGCATCTCGACATGTTCGAGGCGGAGACCGGCATCTCGGTCGACATCGTGACCATGCCGGCCTCGACCACCGACCAGTTCGGCCAGTATCGCCTGTGGCTGTCGGCGGAGAACCCGGACATCGACGTCTACCGCGTCGACGTCATCTGGGCGCCACAGCTCTCCGCCCACTTCGTCGACTTGTCCGAGCACGCCGCCGACGTCGTCGACGATCACTTTCCCGCGATCATCCAGTCGCAGACCGTCGACGGCCGGCTGGTGGCGCTGCCGATGTTCACCGACGCCCCGGCGCTCTACTATCGGTCCGATCTTCTGGAGAAGCACGGCTTCGAGCCGCCGGCGACCTGGGTCGAGCTGACCGAGACGGCCAAGGCCATCCAGGATGCCGAGCGGGCCGAGGGTCACGATCGCATCTGGGGCTTCGTCTGGCAGGGCGCTGCCTACGAGGGTCTCACCGTCAACGCGCTCGAATGGGTGGCCTCCAACGGCGGCGGCCAGATCGTCGAGCCCGACGGCGAGATCTCGATCAACAACGAGAATGCGGCCGAGATCATCGATCTCGCCGCCACCTGGCCCGGCAACATCTCGCCTCCGGGCGTGCTCGGCTACCGCGAGGAGGAGGCGCGCGGCGTCTGGCAGGTCGGCGATGCGGTGTTCATGCGCAACTGGCCCTATGCCTACGCCTTGAGCCAGAGCGACGATTCGGCGGTTCAGGATCTCTTCGACATCACACCGTTGCCGACCGGCCCCTCGGGTGACCAGAACGCGGCCGGCCTCGGTGGCTGGAACCTCGCGGTGTCCGAATACTCGCCCAACAAGGAAGCGGCGATCGAACTGGTCAAGTACCTCGCGTCCTACGAGATCCAGAAGGACCGGGCGATCGAGACCACGCGGCTGCCCACCCTGCCGGCGCTCTACGAGGACGAGGACGTGCTCGCCGCCCAGCCGGTGATCGGCGAGTGGCTGCCGATCTTCCAGGAGGCGGTGCCGCGGCCGTCGGCGCCGACCAAGGCCAACTACAACCAGGTGAGCCAGGAGTTCTGGACAGCGGTCCACGCCACGCTCTCGGGCAATGGGGACGCTGCGACCAATCTCACCCAGCTCGAGCGCAATCTGATGCGGATTCGTCGCGCCGGCTGGTAGCGCTCGATCAAGCGAGGCGGCGCGTCGGCTGGGGGAGGTGCCGGCGTCGCCGCCGCGTTCGAAAAACAAGGCGCACGGGCAGAGCATCGTGACGCCGGAGATCAGGGGCAGGGCTGGACCATGGTGACAGCGACCTCGAGCTTGCCGCAGGCCGAGATTCCGGCCGGAAGAAAAAAGAAGACCCAACTCACCCGCGAGAAAATCCGCGCCGCCTGGATCTTCCTCACCCCGATGATCCTGGTCCTGCTGGCGGTCGCCGCCTGGCCCCTGATCCGCACGATCTGGCTGGGCTTCACCGATGCCCGGCTCTCGGTCCCCGGCAGCGGCCAGTGGATCGGCTTCGAAAACTACCTCTTCTGGCTGGACTATGGTGACGGCGAGGGTGAATGGATCGGGCTCCTGGCCGATCCCACCTGGTGGCGGGCGGTCTGGAACACCGTCTATTTCACCGTCATCGCGGTCAGCATCGAGACCCTCTTGGGCCTGCTCGTCGCCCTCGTGCTCAATGCCCAGTTCGCCGGCCGCGGCTTCGTGCGCGCCGCCATTCTGGTCCCCTGGGCGATCCCGACCATCGTCTCGGCGAAGATGTGGGACTGGATGCTCAACGACCAGTTCGGCATCCTCAACGACATGTTCATGACCCTGGGCCTGATCTCGGCACCGATCGCCTGGACCTCGTCGCCCGACACCGCGATGGCCGCGGTCATCATGGTCGACGTCTGGAAGACCACGCCGTTCATGGCGCTGCTCATCCTCGCCGGCATGCAGATGCTGCCCGGCGACGTCTACGAGGCCGCCAAGGTCGACGGCATCCACCCGGTGAAGGTCTTCTTCAAGGTGACCCTGCCGCTGATCAAGCCGGCGATCATGGTCGCGGTGATCTTCCGCATGCTCGATTCCTTACGCATCTTCGACCTGATCTACGTCCTCACCCCCAACAACGCGCAGACCGTGACCATGTCGGTCTACGCCCGGCAGCACCTCTTCGACTTCGACAACTTCGCCTACGGGTCGGCAGCCTCGACGCTGCTCTTCCTGATCATCGCCGGCATCACCATCGTCTACATCTACGCCGGCCGCGTGAACCTGAGCGGAGACAAGTGATGAGCGGCAGGCAAAAGAAGCTTCTCCAGCAGCTCGGGCTCTGGGTGCTGATCGTCATCATCTCGGTCTATGCCCTCTTCCCGTTCTACTATGCGATCATCACCTCGTTCAAATCGGGCTCGGCGATCTTCCAGGTCACCTACTGGCCGACCGACTTCAGCCTGGCGAACTACTGGGGCGTGCTGGCGCAGGGGCGGTTCCCACGCAACATCTTCAACTCGATCGTCGTCTCCTTCGCCGTCGTCGTGCTCTCGCTGCTCCTGGCGGTGACCGCGGCCTATGCCTTGGCCCGCGTGCGCTTCCAGGGCCGCGGCATTCTCCTCTTCACGATTCTCTCGGTCTCGATGTTCCCGCAGATCGCGGTGCTCGCCGGCCTGTTCGAGATGGTCAGGGGGCTCGGCCTCTACAACAATCTGCTCTCGCTGATCCTCGCCTACATGATCTTCACCCTGCCGTTTACGGTCTGGGTCTTGACCACCTTCATGCGCGATCTGCCGATCGAGCTCGAGGAGGCGGCGATCGTCGACGGCGCCAAGCCGCATCAGATCATCTTTCAGGTCTTCATGCCGCTGATGTGGCCGGCGCTGGTGACGACCGGGCTCCTGGCCTTCATCGCCGCCTGGAACGAGTTCCTCTTCGCCTTGACCTTCGTCTCCAACGACGCGCAGCGCACGGTGCCGGTGGCGATAGCACTCCTCTCCGGCGCGACCGAGCAGGAGATCCCGTGGGGGCCGATCATGGCGGCATCGGTGATCGTGACCGTGCCGCTGGTCATTCTCGTCCTCATTTTCCAGCGCCGCATCGTCGCCGGGCTCACCGCCGGTGCCGTCAAGGGCTGAACCGCAACGTTCTTCGAGAGAGAAGCTGAAATGGCCAATATCAAGCTCGATCAGGTAAGGAAGTCGTTCGGCAAGGTCGACGTCATCAACGGGGTCGATCTCGACATCAAGAGCCGCGAGTTCGTCGTCTTCGTCGGCCCGTCGGGCTGCGGCAAGTCGACCCTGCTCCGGCTCGTCGCCGGGCTCGAGGACATCACCTCGGGCACGCTGGCGATCGACAACCAGGTCGTGAACGAGCTGTCGCCGTCGGACCGTGGGATCGCCATGGTCTTTCAGTCCTATGCCCTCTACCCGCACATGACGGTCTACGAGAACATGTCCTTCGGCCTGAAGCTCGCGAAGGCCGACGCCCGCTCGATCGACGAGCGGGTCATGGACGCGGCGCGCATCCTGCAGCTCGACAAGCTCCTCGACCGGCTGCCCAAGCAGCTCTCGGGCGGCCAGCGCCAGCGGGTGGCGATCGGCCGGGCGATCACCCGCAAGCCCAAGGTCTTCCTCTTCGACGAGCCCTTGTCCAACCTCGATGCGGCGTTGCGCGTGCAGATGCGGATCGAGATCGCCAAGCTGCACCATTCGCTCGATGCGACGATGATCTACGTCACCCACGACCAGGTCGAGGCGATGACGCTGGCCGACCGGATCGCCGTGTTGCGCGACGGCTATCTGATGCAGTTCGGCTCGCCTCTCGACCTCTACCACCATCCCGACAACAAGTTCGTCGGCGGCTTCATCGGCTCGCCCAAGATGAACTTCCTGCCGTGCGACCTCGCCGGAGCGGAGAACGGGGTGGCGGTGGTCAAGACCGTGGGCGGCACCAGCGTGCCCACCACCTCGGCCACCAACGGCCACAGCGCCGGCAGCGGCTACACGCTCGGCATCCGCCCGGAGGATCTGCTCGCCGGCGGGGCCCGCGAGGGGGACGCCGAGATCGAGGGCGAGGTGATCACCATCGAGCAGCTCGGCGCCGAGACCTACGTCTATCTCGATCTCGGCCACGAGGAGCCGCTGGTGGTCAAGGCCGGTGGCCATTTCAGCGCCGACCCGGGACATCGTGTCCGGGTCGGCATCCCCGCCGGCGCCTGCTACGTTTTCGACAGCCAGGAGCGCGCCTTCGACCGCCCCGCCTACGAGTAGGCGGCCGAGCCGATCGGCGGGTGCCGGACGGCGGCGTGAGCGACTGACCCACGGGTGGGAGAGGACGTCTTGGACATCATTCTGGTATTGATCATTCTCGCCCTGATTTTCGGCGCAGGTTTCGTCTTGCGGCTGATCGGGCTCGCCATCGGCGTGGTCCTGGCGATCGTCGCAGGCGCGGTGGTGCTGGTCCTTATCCTCGCCTTCGGGGCGCTGTTCTGATCCGGCGCCAGCCGGCTCAGAGGCTTTTGTTCTTGTCCTCGGCGGCCTTCTTTAGGTCGGCTGCGGCCGGCAGCGGGGCCTCGAGCAGGCGGTGGATGGTCAAGACCCGGCTGCCGTTCGGCAGCAGCGGCCCGTGGACCCGGCCGGCGGTGCGGTGCTTCAACAAGGTGCGGAACGCCTCGACCCGCTGCCAGGGCGCGTCGTAGCGGCGCTCGATCTCGTCACCCCGCAGCCTGAGCCACATCGCGGCGGCCGCCGCCACATGGGCCGTGGCATAGGAGGTGCCGCTGCTCTTGGCGAGCTTGCCGCTGCTGCTGCCGGAGGAACCCGAGCCGCCGGAGCTGGCGCCCGAGCCACTGGAGCCGGTGTCGGCATCGTCCGGCTCGACATCGATGGTGAACGACCCCGGATCGTCGCCTTCGACTGGCGGAATGGCCATGACCCCTGGTGCCACGAACTGGTCGGCGACCCGCACCCTCTCGGCCGGCGCCCAGACGTCGATCAGCTCCTTGCCGGCGCGGTAGTCCTGCCAGATCCGCCGCTGCCAGGTGACCCCGCCACAGCCGACCGTGCGGTTGTACTTGCCGGGATAGGTGACGCTGTCGATCACCTGGCCGCCGGCGGCGGCGATGATCACCCCCGCCTCGTAGGCCCGGTCGACCGCCTCGCCCATGCCGCCGCTCCTGTTCGACGAGAAGAACGGCATGCCGAGGCTGATGCTGATCACCCGGCAGCCGGCGGCGATGGCCCGGTCGATCGCCAGGGCGACGGCCCGGCGATGCGGCTCGAGGCGGAGCACCACGCTGTTGACGCAGCGAAACGGCACCACCGGCAGGCCCGGGGCGATGCCGATGGTCGTCTCGTCGTTCGGATCGAGCAGCCGGGCGTTGCCGCAGATCACGCTCGCGGTTCTCGTACCGTGCCCCGGGTTGCCCTCGTACTCCAGCGGGTCGGTGGCATCGGCCACGTCGTCGATGGTGTTCCAGCCGTCACCCGCGGCGAGCCAGCTCCGACCGCCGGCCCAGTCGCCGAAGATCGGATGCCGCGTATAGCCGGTATCCAGATGGCCGACCCGGATGGTGCCCCAGTCGACCGTGCCGTCGCCCTGCCGCGGCAACAGCCGGAGCGCGCGATCGGCGCCCACCATCCGCAGGTTCCAGTCGCGCTTCGGCACCATGCCCGCCTCCTGTCTGGCGCTTTCGCCCGCCTACGCCCTTGTTGCGAAGTCTATCACGAGTCCGGGCGAACGAGCCAGCGCCGCTCGC
>SLRI01000129.1 GCA_007131045.1 Rhodospirillales bacterium | reverse complement strand
GGTTTGGCGATCATGCATGTAGAGGCCCACTTGCTGGTCGTTGACGGGGTTGCCCGGCAAGACGGATCTCCGTTGTCGATGACAGAGTTCCTGTCTAACCGGCCCGCAGCGGCCAGCACCCAAGCTTTGCCCCCTCGACGGAAACGCGGCCGGTGGCTACCGGTCAGGGTGGTTGTCGCTCGACAGAAGATCGCGATCGCTAGAAAACTCGCCGTGATTCTCCACCGGATGTGGGTCGACGCCACCGATTTCCGCTTCGGCAAGGAGGTCGTGGTCTGAAATCGAGAGCTTTGAACGACTAGCAGCAGTTCGCCCGAGAGGGTGAAGCGGCTCGGCCCGAGCGGGGACGATGGGCGAGGCGATCTCGCCCTGAACCCTGTTCCTTTGGTGCCGAACCAAAAGGTCGCAAACAGCTCGAGACGCCTCGCTCTCCTGACTCCATCATCCGGCGCCCTCCCGGCGACCAGAATGGGCATCGACCGCGAAGAGAAGCGAGTGACCGGCAGGAACGAGCCGAGCGGCAGGTGGGAGAAAGATGCGGAGCAGCTCTACTCCAACCAGAGAAGGCTCTCACCGGTAGAGTTGATTGCCGACCAGGTAGGTGTAGGCCTCGTTGATCTGCTTGAGGCGCTCTTCGGCGGCGCGGTCGCCGCCGTGCAGGTCGGGGTGGTGACGCTTGACCAGCGTCTTGTAGCGGCGCTTCAGCTCGTCGAGGGTGAAGCCTGCCTCGAGATCGAGCACGGCCATCATGCGGCCGCCTTTGCCGAGCCCTTGGCACGCCGACCGGCCCGAACGGTCGCTGTCGTCGCAGCGCTGGCGGGCCTCGCCGCTCGCGAAGAAGCCGAACGGGTCGCGAAAACGGCTGGTCTCGTCGATGCCGGCCGCACCGAAGCGCCAGCTCGGACGATGCCAGGTCGTGTCGGCCCGGCGATGCGCCTCGATCTGGTCCTCGTTCATGCCGGCGAAGAAGTTCCACCCCTTGTTGTATTCGCGGATGTGCTCGAGGCAGAACCAGATGAACCGCCTGAGCTCACGCGGCGATTGCGGTGCGCGATAGCGGCCGCTCGCCGCGCAGCCGGGCCAGGCACAGCAGGGCTCGTCGGCGGCAGGCGCCACCCCCAAACCGATCTCGGCATCGGGGTCCGATGCAACTCGCGTCTTGCGTCCCGCTTCCATCCGTCTCGCCGTGCCCCGACCAGCAACCCCAGCATAGCGTCGACCCACATACCGTCGACCGACATCCCGTCCACCAAGAGGCCCGCGGCGCCGGCCATTTCGTGCCGGCGATCGGGCGAGCGCGCCCTTGCCCAACGACCGGCGCCGACGCGGCAGCCGAACCCTCGGGCCGTGCCACCGACGACCCGAGCGTCGCCCGCGGCATCGGTCCGCCGCTCTCGACGTCGCCGAACTATGGGCACTCGACGGCGACGCGGCAAGGTCGTCGTCGCGGTCGATCGGCTGTCGGGCTCGCCCGATGCTCGAACGACCATGGCGCGGCCACCGGCCGTGGCCCGCCGCCACGGCGCCCGGGCCGGCACGCACCGGCCCGCGGGCTTGCTGCAAACCGCAGGGTAGCTGCAGGCCGCAGGGCTACTGACCGGAGGCGCGCCGAGCCGGGCGGTCAGAGCTTGGGCAGGACCAGCGGCAGGTCCTCCGGATCGTCGTTGGCGCTCGCCAACGCCCGGGCGAGACTGCAGAGCGCTTCTTGATGCTTGCGGCTTGGCAGCGAGATGAAGTTGCGGGCGAGCTCCAGCAGCATTCGCTGCTGCGGCGTCGGCTTGAAATCCCTGTTGTCGTCCATCCCTTCGAAGAAGAAGGTGACGTCGACGCCGAGCGCGTGCGCGATCGTGTAGAGGCGGCCGGCCGCGATCCGGTTGATGCCCTTCTCGTACTTGTGCGCCTGCTGATAGGTCACGCCGATCAGCTCGGCCATCTGCTGCTGGGTGAGGCCGAGCATGATACGCCGCTCGCGCATCCGGGCACCGACGTGCCGATCGATATCCTGGGCGCGTGAACGGCCCGGACCAGCCTGCTTTTCGGGTAACGCCGTCATGGTCACGAACTTCCTTGTGCCGTCGGGTGACATCGCCGGTCGGGCACCCGTGCCCGCCGACCGGGAAGAGCGGCCAGCCGCCTTCCGCGCTCCACCAACGGTTACCGCCTGCCGGTAAAGTTTCCGTTAATTGCACGATACTTGAACCAACTTTCATACCGCATGTTAGCCGAATTGGCAAAATGCGTACGATGCTGCCTCCCCTCAGGGTGGATAATTTAGCCAAGAACGGGGACCGACCCCTTCAATGCTGTCGGTTCGGTTGCGATTCGGCCTGACTTTGCGGCCGGGCCGGCATCCGTCCGCCGCTTTCGGCGCGGTTGTATGCCGATCCGATCCTTGACGCCTCGATAATAAGACGCCTCGATAATGGGACGCCCCGATATCGGGCGGCTCGCCAGGCGCCGTCGCGAGGGGACGGTGTCGGGACTGGCCGGGCGCAGGCGTGGCGCTATGATGGATAGCGCGACCGGTGGCCGAACCACTGGTCCCGGCGATCAATCGACGAAGGGAGCCTGCCCATGGGCGAGGTCAAGGACGAAATCGAACGCCGGCTCGTTGCGGCCCTGGCGCCCGAGCACCTTCGGGTGCGCGACGATTCCGACCAGCATATCGGTCACGCCGGGCATCGGCCGGAGGGCGAGACCCATTTTTTCGTCGACGTGGTGAGCGCGCGGTTCACCGGGCAGAGCCGGGTGGCCCGGCAGCGGCTGGTGTTCGCCGCCCTCGGCGAATTGATGCAGCAGCGCATCCACGCCCTCTCGATCCGCGCCGAGGCCCCCGGTGAGGCGGAGGGTGAGGCCCCCGACGGGGCATAGCGCGAGGCGCAGGGCGAGCCCGCCCGGCACACGACAGCCGAGCCGCCGCTGCGGCTTCAGCTGGTCACACCGTACTGGCTGCCGAAGATCATCGCCTCGGTGCTCTCGAGGTCTTCCTGGAGCATGACCCGCACGGCCTCGTAGATGTCTCGGATCGAGACCATCCCGCAGACCTCGTCGCCGCGCAGCACCGGCAGGTGCCGGTAGCCGCCGGCCTGCATTTTCTGCAGGGCCAACAGCGCCGTATCGTCGGGGCCGAGGGTCTCGGGATCGGCGGTCATGACCGCGCTGACCGCGGTCGCTTCCGCCGACAGGCCCTTGGCGACGACACGAAAGACGATGTCACGCTCGGTGAGGATGCCGCGCAGCCGGCCGGCCTCGAGGATCATCACCGCACCCACCCGCCGCTCGGCCATGAGCTCGGCCGCCGCTTGCGCGGTCGCCGCCAGCGGCAGGCTGCAGAGCGCCTGCTGTCCGTCGATGACGCCCGGAATGATGCGTCTCTTCATGTCTCGACCTCCGAGGTAATGTGGCTCGGCCCCAGGACCCGTCGCCGGCCCCCAGGAGCGGCTGCCGAACGGCTTCAAGAAGCCTTTTTCTTGGCCTCGATCTTCTCGGCCTCGATGCCCTCGACGATCAGCCGCTTGGCTTCGTCGGCGTCACCCCAGCCCTGCACCTTGACCCATTTCTCGGGCTCGAGGTCCTTGTAGTGCGAGAAGAAGTGCTCGATCCGCTGCAGGTCGATCTCGGGCACGTCCTTGTAGCTCAGGACTTTGCGGTTGATCTGGGTGATCTTGTCGGTCGGCTTGGCGAGGATCTTGGCATCGATACCGGCCTCGTCCTCCATCAGGAGAACGCCGATCGGGTTGGCCCTGAGCACGACGCCCGGCTGCACCGGCAGGCGGCCGATCACCATGATGTCGATCGGGTCGCCATCGTCCGCCAGCGTGTGCGGGATGAAGCCGTAGTTGCAGGGGTAGAACATGGTCGTATAGAGGTAGCGGTCGACGAAGATCGCCCCGCTCTCCTTGTCGAGCTCGTATTTGATCGGGTCGGCGCGCAGCGGCACCTCGACGATGACGTTGACCTCGTGCGGCGGATTGTTGCCGATCGAGAGCTTGCTGTAGTCCATGATCGTGGTCTCCCAAGAAGCGTTGCCGGACGGACCGCTCAGGGCCAGGCCACGGCAGGTGGCAGGGACATCAGGATGGCCTCGGGATTGCCGCCGGTCTTCAGCCCGAACTGGGTGCCGCGGTCGTAGAGCAGGTTGAACTCGACGTAGCGGCCGCGGCGGACGAGCTGGTGCGCCCGGTCGTCGGCGCTCCAGGGGCGGTTCATGTGGCGGTTCACCAGTTTCGGGTAGATGCCGAGGAAAGCTTCGCCGACGGCACGCGTGAAGGCGAACTGCTGGTCGAGCGGGTCGTCGAGATAGTCGTAGAAGATGCCGCCCACGCCGCGCGGCTCGCCGCGATGCGGGATGAAGAAATAGTCGTCCGCCCATTGCTTGAAGCGCTGATAGGCGTCCGCCTGGAAGCTCTGGCAGGCGTGCTGCAGCGCCGCGTGGAAATCGGCGGTGTCACGGTCGTCGGGGAAAATCGGGTTGAGATCGGCACCGCCGCCGAACCAGGCTCTGGTGGTGCGGATGTGCCGGGTGTTCATGTGCGCCGGCGGGACGTGCGGGTTCCTCGGGTGGGCGACCAGCGAGATGCCCGAGGCCCAAAACCGCGGGTCCTGGTCGGCGCCCGGGATCTGGCTCGCGAATTGCGGCTGGAACTCGCCGAACACGGTGGAGACGTTGACCCCCACCTTCTCGAAGACGCGGCCGTGCATCAGCCCCATTACGCCGCCGCCGCCGCCCTCGCGCTGCCAGTCCTTCTTGACGAAGCGGCCGGGCTCGCGCTCGGCCGCCTCCTGGCCCTCGTAGGCGTCCTCGAGCGCTTCGAAGGCGGCGCAGATGCGGTCGCGCAAGCCCTCGAACCAGGCCCTGGCCGCCGCCTTCTCCTCGTCTGCCGCCACGCCCCTCTCCCTCTCGTCGTTGCTGTCGTCGGCCGTCAATCCGCTGCCGGCTCTGGCGCCGCCGGCTCTCCCGGCAAGGCGTCGAGCTGCCGGAGCGCCTCGGCGCAGCCGATGGCGGCCGCGGTGACCACGTTCAGCGACCGCATGCCGGGCCGGATCGGAATCCGCAAGCGCGCCGCCACCTCGGCATCGAGCGCTGCCGGCGCGCCCCGGCTCTCGCTGCCGACCACGACCACGTCGCCGGCGGCGAACACGAAATGGTGATAGGCGGTTTGCGCCCTGGCACTCAAGAGGACGAGTCGACGCTTTTCCGCCCGCATGGTGGCCGTGAACCGGTCGAGATCGGCGTGCCGCCGGATGACGACCTCCGCCGCGTAGTCCATGGCGACCCGCCGGATGCGGCGCTCGTCGAGCGGGAAGCCGCAGGGCTCGACCACTTCGAGACGCAGGCCGAAGCAGGCGACGAGCCTGAGCACGGCACCGAAGTTGCCCGGCTGGTCGGGCTCGATCAGGGCCAGGTGCAGCGGTGCCGTGAGGGTCATGACGCGCGCCGGACGGTGAAGGGTGACAAGGCGTTATGCGACTTTCGGTCGCTTGGCTCGAGAACGGTGCCCTCATATCCTCGCGTCGGCAAGCCGAGCATCGTAGGGTGCGGTCGGTCGCATGGCAGTTTGCCGACGCCGGCTGGCCTGTTTCGAGATGAGGAAGGTGGACACCGATGGCTACAGAGTCCGGGAACCCGACCGGCGACGGTGAGACGAGGCGCGACTTTCTCGGCATCGTCGCCTGGTCCGGCATGGCGGTCGGCGGCATCGCGGTGCTCTGGCCTTTCGTGCACAGCATGAACCCGTCGGCCGACGTTCTCGCCCTCGCCTCGACCGCGGTCGACGTCGACGACATCGACGAGGGCATGGGCATCACCGTGATGTGGCGCGGCAAGCCGGTGTTCATCCGGCATCGTACCGCCGAGGAGATCGCGGCGGCCGAGCAGGCCGACATCGGCGGCTTGCGCGATCCCCAGCCGGATTCGGATCGCGTGATCCAGCCCCAGTGGCTGATCGTGGTCGGTGTCTGCCCGCATCTCGGTTGTGTGCCCGGCGGCACCCGGCCGGGTGAGGCGCGCGGCGACTACGGCGGTTGGTTCTGCCCCTGCCACGGCTCGCATTTCGATACCTCCGGGCGAATCCGCCGCGGGCCGGCGCCGACGAATCTGGAAGTTCCGGAGTATGTCTTCGAGACCGACACCCGCGTGGTGATCGGCTGAACCCTGTCCGACGCCCGTCGGGGGAGCCGTTTTTGGCCGGGCATGCCGTATAACCCGATCGTCAGGAAGTGCCGATGAGTGCGCAAATCGAGAAGCAGGAGTTCAAGAACGGCGTCGCCCGATGGATCGACGACCGTCTGCCGCTCCTGAGTTGGGCCAAGACGGAATTCGTCGATTACCCGGCACCCAAGAATTTGAACTACTGGTGGAATTTCGGCTCGCTGGCCGGGATCATGCTGGTCATCATGATCCTCACCGGCCTGTTCTTGACGATGCACTACGTGCCGCACACCGACTACGCGTTCGCCAGCATCGAGCACATCATGCGCGATGTGAACTTCGGCTGGCTGATCCGCTACATCCATTCCAACGGCGCCTCGATGTTCTTCGTCGTGGTGTTCATCCACATGTTCCGCGGCCTGTACTACGGCTCGTACAAGGCGCCGCGCGAACTCTTGTGGATCATCGGCGTCATCATCCTGCTGTTGATGATGGCGACCGCGTTCATGGGCTACGTGCTGCCCTGGGGCCAGATGAGCTTCTGGGGTGCCATGGTCATCACCAGCCTGTTCTCGGCTGTGCCGCTGTTCGGCGACGCGATCGTGACCTGGCTCTGGGGTGGCTTCACCGTCGACAACCCGACGCTGACCCGCTTCTTCGCCCTGCACTACCTGCTGCCGTTCGTGATCTTCGCCTTCGTGTTCCTGCACATCCTGGCGCTGCACCAGTTCGGCTCGAACAACCCGATCGGCATCGACGTCAGCAAGAAGGACAAGATCCCGTTCCATCCGTACTACACGATCAAGGATATGTTCGGGCTTTGCGTTTTCTTCCTCTTCTATGCCGCGTTCGTCTTCTTCATGCCGGAGGCGCTGGGCCACGCCGAGAACTACATTCCGGCCGACCCGCTGGTGACCCCGGCGCACATCGTGCCGGAATGGTACTTCCTGCCGTTCTACGCGATCCTGCGCGCCATCACCTTCGACATCTTCTGGATCATCCCGGCCAAGCTCGGCGGCGTGATCGCGATGTTTGCGGCCATTGCGGTGCTGTTCTTCCTGCCATGGCTCGACACCTCGAAGGTC
>SLRI01000641.1 GCA_007131045.1 Rhodospirillales bacterium | reverse complement strand
GCTCCTCGGGCGGGTGCTCAGCGGAGGGACCGATGGCAGGCAGCGAATCCGGGGCGGCCGAGCGCCGCCTCACGGCGATCCTCGCCGCCGACATGGCCGGCTACAGCCGGCTCGTCGAGGCCGACGAGGCAGGCGTGCTCGACCGGCAGAAACGGCATCGGCGGGAATTGATCGACCCGACGCTCCAGAGCTTCGGCGGCCAGATCGTCAAGACTACCGGCGACGGGCTGATCGCCGTGTTTGCCAGTGTCCTGGACGCCGTGCGCGCCGCCCTGGCCATCCAGACGTCGATGCAGCAACGTGAAGGTGCCATCGACGAGGCGGAGCGCATCCTCTATCGCATCGGCGTCAACCTCGGCGACGTGGTGTTCGAGGACGGCGACGTCTTCGGCGATGCGGTCAACGTCGCAGCCCGGCTCGAGACCCTGGCCCGGCCCGGCGGCGTGTGCATCGCCGACCTCGTCCACCAGCTCGTCGCCGAGCGGCTGGATGCTTCGTTCCAGGACCTGGGCGTGCAACGCGTCAAGAACATCAGCCGCCAGATCCGGGTCTGGCAGTGGTCGCCGGAGGCGACGGTGGCAACGAGGGCCACGGGCCGGCTGGCGAAGAGCCAGGAGGTCCGCTTCTGCGCCAGCGCCGACGGGGTGCAGATCGCCTACGCCCGGATCGGCCAGGGCCCGCCGGTGCTCAAGGCGCCCAACTGGCTCAACCACCTCGAATACGAGTGGCGCAGCCCCGTCTGGGGGCCGGTCTGGCGGCGGTTCGCGAAGAGCTGCGAGCTCGTCCGCTTCGATCAGCGCGGCAACGGCCTCTCCGACTGGGAGGTGGACGAGATCTCCGAGGACGCGATGATCCGGGACATGGCGGCGGTCACGGATGCGGCCGGGCTCGACCGGTTCGCCCTTTTCGGCATCTCGCAGGGCTGCGCCTTCTCGATCCGCTACGCCGCCGAGCATCCCGAGCGGGTGAGCTGCCTGGTGCTGCTCGGCGGCTATCTGCGCGGCCGGCTGAGGCGCAACGATCCAAACGAGGAACGGCTCGTCCACATGGCGGCGACGATGATCCGCCAGGGCTGGGGCTCACCCAACCGGGCGTTTCGACACTTCTTCACCGAGTCCTTCATGCCGGACGCCACGCCCGAGGAGGCGGCGCAGTTCGACGAGCTGCAGCGGATCTCGATCACCCCGGAGAATGCCCTGCGCATCTGGCAGATGAACGCCGAGATCGACGTCGTGGCGCTGGCCGCCGAGGTGCGGGCGCCGACCCTGGTTCTGCATTGCCGCGACGACCGCATGTGCCCCTTGAAGGAGGGCAGGCGGATGGCCGCCGCCATCCCCAATGCCCGCTTCGTCGAGCTCGAGGGCGCCAATCACGCGCTCTTGGCGAGCACGCCGGCTTTCGCCCAGTTCTTCACCGAGGCCGAAGCCTTTCTGGAAACCCATGCCGGTGGCTGAAAGGTGCCACCGTTCAGTCCGCGGCGGTCACCTCGACATCGTCGTGCGCCGCCAATTGCTCCAGGCCCTCCGCACTGATCGGATGCGCCCGCTCGCGGCCCACGGGCAGCAGGAGATAGCGCTCGACCTCGTCAGTGGCCGCGTCGGCTTCGATCGGCCCGACCGCCAGGGCCCGGTAGTCGCCCGCCGGCAGCGCCATCTGGATTCCGTCGATTGTCTCGGTCACATTCTCCGCAACATGCAGCTTCGCACCGTTGTCGATGGCCATTCTTGTTCCTCTTTTTGTCTGGAATGCGACACGGTTATAGCGCAGGCGACCTGTCGAGTCGACAAGCCGGGCCGATCTGCCAACTCGAGGTTGATATGAGTCGAAGGCCGCCGATAGCCGGATTGCCGATGTACGACTTTCCGGGGTTGCGCCCGGCGACGGATGCCTTTTGGGCGGCGATCCACGAGGCGCTCGTTGCCCGTGATCTGCCAGCCGTGCCCGAAGCGCTGGCTCGCGATCGCGATTTCGAAGCGCTCTGGACCGATCCGGATCTGCTCCTCGCCCAGGCCTGCGGGCTGCCGTTCGTCAGCCTGCTCGACGGCCGCGTCCGCTACGTCGCGACCCCCGTTTATGCGGTGGAAGGCTGCGCCGGCGGCGACTATCGCAGCTGGCTGGTGGTCAGCGCCGACTGGCCCGGCAGCAAGATTGCCGATCTTTCGGGCAGCATCGCCGCCGTCAACGCGCCGCATTCCCAGTCCGGCGCGAATGCGCTCCTGGCGATGACCTCGGGCGTTGCCGGCGGGCGCCGGTTCTTCGCCGACATCCGCGTCACCGGCGGCCACCGGGCGTCGCTCGAGGCGGTGCGCGGCGGGGCTGCCGCCTGTGCCGCGATCGACTGCGTCACTTGGCATCATCTCGCACACGAGGCCAGGGCCGGGCTGCGCATCCTGGCCGCCTCCCCGACCGCCCCGGCCTTGCCCTATGTCACCTCGAGCCGCACCGACGACGCCACGCTGGAGCACCTGCGCCGGGCTCTGGGCGAGGCTGTCGAGCGGGCACCTGCCGCCTGCCGCAGGCTTGCGCTAGAGGGGATCAGGACGGAAGGGGCCGACTATGGCCGAATCCGGGCCATGCTGCGGCACGGTTTGACGCATGGCTGTGCCCGGCTGGCCACGCTGATGCGGGATCTGGCCGCCCGGCCCTGACGGCTTTGCAGGCGAGCCATGCGCTGGACGATGTTGAGTCGTCGATGGGAATCACCACCTTTGCTGCAGTGCAACAAACTTTCCAGCATGTGGAAGCGCAGACCATGGACGATCTCAGAATCAACGCCGATCCCGCCCGGATCGACGCCGCCATCCGCGACGCCAGACGGATCCGCAACGAGGTCCTGGCCGACCTCGTCAAGGCGCTCTTCGACGGCCGCGCCCTGGCCCGCCTGACCGGCGAGAGCAAGGCGCGGACGAACGACCTGCCCAAGGGCAGCGCGCCGCAGAGCTGAAGCGCCGTAGCGCCCTCTGGCTCCCGCCCGAACGCCCTGCTAGAACGCGCCCGACAAAGACCAAGGGGGGAGCGCAAGAGATGGTCGACACGAGCAGCCTCGCCGGCAAGATCGCCGTCGTCACCGGCGGCACGCAGGGTTTGGGCGAGGCCACGGCCCGCCTGTTCGTCGAGCGCGGGGCGGCCGGCATCGTGATTTGCGGCCGCAACGCCGAGCGCGGCGCACGGGTCAAGGGTGATCTCGAGACGCTGGGCGCCGATACCCTCTTCGTCGAGGCCGATCTCGGCAATCTCGACGACGTCCGCCGGGTCGTGAAGGCCGCCGACGACGCCTTCGGCCGGGTCGACTGCCTGGTCAATGTCGCAGCACTCACCGACCGCGGCACCATTCTCGACACCAGCCCCGAGCTCTACGAGAAGATGTTCGCGGTCAATGTCAGGGCACCCTTCTTCTTGATGCAGGACGCGGCGACGGTGATGCGCCGCGAGGGCATCGAGGGGACGGTGGTCAACATCCTCTCGATGTCGAGCCACGGCGGGCAGCCCTTCATCTGCGCCTACTCGGCCTCCAAGGCGGCGCTGGCCGGGCTCACCAAGAACGTCGCCTATTCGCTGATGCGCGACCGGATCCGGGTCAACGGCCTCAATATCGGCTGGATGAACACGCCGGGCGAGGACAGCATCCAAAAGCGCGAGCACGGTGCAAAGGACGGCTGGCTGGATGAGGCCAAGGCGGCCCAGCCCTTCGGCCGGCTGCTCGAGACCACCGAGGTGGCCAAGGCGATCGCCTTCCTTTCGTCCGCGGAAAGCGGGATGATGACGGGCTCGCTGGTCGATTTCGACCAGTCGGTGCTCGGCTGCTACGACGCCCCGCCGCAGCCGGCCGAGCGGCTCTGATACGTCCTTTGGGAGCAGGCAATGAGCGACAAGAAGGTAATCGTGGTATTCGGTGCAACCGGTGCGCAGGGTGGTGGACTGGTGCGCGCCATCCACGCCGATGCCGCCAGCGGGGCCGATGCCGCCAGCGGGTTCGTCGCCCGCGCCGTCACGCGTGATCCGAACAGCGAGAAGGCCCAGGCACTGGCCGCCCTCGGCGCCGAGGTGGTCGCCGGCGACATCGACGATCCTGCGAGCATCGAGCGCGCCTTCAGAGGTGCCCACGGCGCCTATTGCGTGACGTTCTTCTGGGATCATTTCGCACCCGACCGGGAGGCCAGGGAGGCCGAGGCCATGGCCGCGGCGGCCAAGAAAGCGGGCCTCGCGCATGTCGTATGGTCGACCCTCGAGGACACCCGCGAATGGGTGCCGCTCGACGACGACCGCATGCCGACGCTGATGGGCGCCTACAAGGTGCCGCATTTCGACGGCAAGGGTGCGGCCGACCACTTCTTCACCGACATGGGCGTGCCGACCACCTTCCTTTTGACATCGTTCTACTGGGACAACTTCATCCATTTCGGCATGGGCCCGCGGCCAGGCGAGGGGGGCGAACTGGTGCTGGCCCTGCCGATGGGCAAGAAGCGCCTCGCCGCGATCGCCGCCGAGGACATCGGCAAATGCGCCTTCGGCCTCTTCAGGCGCGGCATCGACGCGGCCGGCCAGCGCGTCGGCATCGCCGGCGGCCACCTGACCGGCGACGAGATGGCCGCGGCCTTCAGCGAAGCCCTCGGCCGCAACACGGTCTATCAAGACGTCCCGCTCGACGTCTATCGCGGGCTCGGCTTTCCCGGCGCCGATGACCTCGCCAACATGTTCCAGTACTATCAGGAGTTCGAGGACCACTTTTCGACCTCGCGCAGCGTCGCGGTGGCGCGCGAACTGAACCCGGAACTCCTGGACTTCAGGGCCTGGCTGGAGCGCAACAAGGCGCGCATCCCGCTCGGCTGAGCCGGCACCGGCGCCAAGTTACGGTGGGGCGTGGGGAGGATCATCCTCCCCACATCTTTTCTTCAAATAACCGGCTGAGCACTCAGTTTTTCGCTCAGATGCTGTCGCAACTGCTCGAGACAGGCCCGCAGACTGGTCTCGTCCGGCTCGGCGCCGAGGGAGAGGCGGAGCATCGGCGGGACCGGGGTGCGGCCGACGGCGAAGACGGTGAGCGGCGTGGTGTGGATGCCGGCATTGGCGAGGCGGAGCACGGTGGCGGCCGGATCGAGGCCGCCCGGCAACTCCAGGAGGACGTGCAGCGCGTTCCCGGCACTGCTGACCGCGAGGCCGTCGAGGGCCTCGAGCGCCACTGCCCGGCGGCGTTCGAGGGCCGCGTGCTGCTCGGCCAGTGCCTGCTCGAGGACGCCGGCGCGCTGGAGGCGGGTGAAGGTCTCGGCGATCAGCGGCGAGACCCCGACGGCGAGATGCGCCTGGGCGCTGATGAGGGCGGCCATTCGGCCGGGCGGTGCGACGACGCAGCCGAAGCGCAGGCCCGGGGCCAGGAACTTCGAGATGCTGGTGACCAGGAGCGTGCGCTCGGGTGCGAGTTGCACGAGCGCCGGCAGGCCGGTGGCGGCGACCGGCGCGTAGACCGCGTCCTCGACGATGGCGAGGTCGTGCGCCCGGGCCAGGGTCACGATCGATTCGCGGCGCTCGGCCGAAGCCGTGGCCAGCGTCGGGTTCTGCAGATCCGGGCTGAGGACGATGGCGGTCGGACGGTGCGCCCGGCATTGGGCCTCGATGCTCTCCGGCAAGGCACCCTCGGCATCGCTGGCGACCGGCAGGAGCTTGAGCCCCAGGCGCATGGCGAGGCCCTGGTTGCTCGCATAGGAGAGCGCCTCGACGAGCAGCGAATCGCCCGGCCGGGTGACCGAAGCCAACGCCGCCGCCATGCCGTTCTGGGTACCCTGGCAGGGCAGGATGCGGCCGGCTTCGACCGGGCCCGCAAAGCCGTCGAGCCAGGCGGCCAGGGCCTCGCGGTGCGCCGGGTGACCGGGATAGGGCGGGTAGGTCAGGAGCGGGGCGAGGTGCGCCGCGTCCTTCGCGATCTCGCCCAGCGCGGCGAATACCTGGGCCTGGGCCGGCACCGCCACCGGCCGATTGACCGCCAGGTCGTGCTCGCGGTTTGGGGCGGCGAGTGGTGCGGGCATCGATGGACGATCACCGTCCCCCAACACATAGGTGCCGCGGCCGACCTCGCCGCGGACCAGGCCACGCTGCAGGAGTAGGCCATAGGCACGGCCGACCGTGCCGACGGTGACGCCGAGGTCGAAGGCCAGGTCGCGCTGCGGCGGCAGCCGGTCGCCGGGCTGCAGTCGGGCACTGCGGATGGCCCCTTCGAGACAATCGGCGAGGGCCCGGTAGCGGGGGCCGGGACGGCCGGCGAGGTCGGCGGCGGAGACGGTCATGCGGGCCAGGGCTCCGGAGAATTGTAGCGGTGTCAATGTATCGATTGACTCTATAGCCGAGTCAATGTGAATCGTCATGTCGTGGCAATCGTGTCGACGAGGATGGTGACAATGGCGACGATCCAAGGTGCAATCGCAGATTTCGGCCGGCACTTCCGGCCCTTTGGCACGCTCTTGGCCGAGCAGGTGCGCCGGCTCGTGGTGCGTTGGTCGGCCTTGCGCCGCGAGCGACTCGAGCTCGCCGAGCTCGACGACCGCCTCCTGCGTGATATCGGCATCGACCGGATCACCGCGCTGCGGGAAGCCGAGCGGCCGTTCTGGGAAGGCCGCGAGCGGCGGCGACGGGACTGGCGCTGATCGGGCTCTCAGGTGGTGGTTCTCAGGTGGTGACTCGGCGCCGGGCGCGCAGCAGCTCGACCAGGGCGGCGTCGCGCCGGCGCTCGAGGTCGCCGACCGGGGCGTTGCCTGTGGCATCGGCGATGCCACGGATCAACAGCTCGCGGGTCTCGGCATCGAGGCTGGGGTTGCCCAGGGTCCGCCAGCGCTGCTCCTGGCTGGCCCCCAGATGCGCCAGGTAGTGCGCCATGCCACCCGGCCCGCCGCCGGTGTGGTAGGCGAGATGCGCCCCCTGGACGGCCCAGCGCAGGCCGGGGCCGTGGGTCAGGGCGGCATCGACCGCCTCGACGCTGGCCACCCCTTCCGCGACCAGATGCACCGCCTCGCGCCATAGGGCGGCGGCCAGCCGGCCGGCGATGTGGCCGGGCATCTCGCGCTCGAGCCGCACCGGGTGCTTGCCGAGACCGGTATAGAAGGCCGCCGCCCGCTCGGCGAGCGCGTCTTCGGGCGTGAACAGCTCGACCAGCGGGATCAGATGGACCGGGTTGAACGGGTGGGCGATCAACAGCCGCTCGGGCCGCTGCATGCCGGCCTGAAGCTCGGACCAGAGCAGCGCCGTGGTGCTGCTCGCGATGATCGCGTCAGGCGCCGCCGCGGCCTCG
>SLRI01000702.1 GCA_007131045.1 Rhodospirillales bacterium | reverse complement strand
TCGGCTCTGGTTCGGCTCGGCGAACTGCGCAAGTCGATGCCGGCGCTGGGCGTCGGCAAGCTCCGGCCGATTGACCTGGACGGGCGCTACACTCTCGCCTTCGAGCGGGAGGTCGAGAGCCAGAAGTGCACGATCGTCGCCAATTTCAGTGAGCACCGGGTCGATATCGAGGGCGAGCCACTCGGGCCTCATGCCGTTCGTGATCTTTGGAACGACGAGGTGTTCGAGCCGAACAGGAAGCACACGCTCGAACCCTATGGACTGATGATCCTGACGGCCGATCGATCTGAGCGCCGGTCGGGCCGATCAGACGCGACGCGCGTTCACGAAGAGGCGTCGAGTTGACGCTCGATGGCGCGGGTGATTGCCGTCGAGGTCGGCGGCGTGCGCGAGGACCAGGCCTCGACCACGCGACCGTCGGGAGCGACGAGGTACTTGAAGAAGTTCCAGGTCGGCCCGGCACTCGCCCCGAGCGCGTCGCGGAAATGGGCGAACAGTGGGTGGCTGCCCGGCCCGCGAACGCTGACCCGTTCGGTCAGCGGAAAGTCGATGCCGAACTGGACTTCGCAAAATTCGCGGATCGCAGCGTTGTCGTCCATCTCCTGGTTGAAGTCGCCGGACGGCACGCCGAGCACCACGAGGCCGCGGTCGCGATAGGTCTCCCATACCGACTGCAGCTCGGCATACTGGTGGGTGAAGCCGCAGAAAGACGCCGTGTTGACGACCAGCATCGGCCGGCCACGAAATTTCTCGAGCGGCAAATCATGGCCTTCGATGGCGGTGAACGCGAAAGCGAAGGCATCGGCATGCCGAGCGGCCGCCGTGCTGGTATCGGTGGCGCGTGCGGCCCAAGTGAGGGCACTCGTGGCAACGAGGCCGCCGATGACGAGGAGAGCGGCGGCGATGAGGCCAGTGGCACGAAGGTGGCGCATAGGTTCCCCTGACGCGGTTGCCGTGATAGCGAAACGCTTGGGTGATCGCTTCGCGAGCGGTGTCTTCGGACTTGGTTACGTAGCGGCCACGACCTCGGATGACCGGGTGCGAGTGAGTTTAGCATGACCGATCTTTTCGTCGCTGCGCTTTTCTTCGTCGGCACCCACATCGGCATCGGCACGACACCGTTGCGCGCCGAGGTCATCGCGCGGATCGGGGAAGGCTGGTACCGGTTGCTCTTCTCCCTCGTTTCCGTCGCCGCGATCATCTGGCTGGTCATGGCCTATCGAGCAGCGCCGCTGATTCCCCTCTGGTATGGCGGTGGATTCTTCAACGTCCTGGCACTTCTCGTGATGCCGTTCGCGAGCCTTCTCTTGGTGGCCGCACTGATCCAGCCCAATCCGACCGCGATCGGCCAACAGCCTGATCCCGACGCGCCCGAGCCGGCCCGCGGCATGCTGCGGATCACCCGACATCCGATGATGTGGGGGGTCGGGCTCTGGGCGGTCACGCACATGCTGGCGAACGGGGACCTCGCCTCGGTGGTGTTCTTCGGTGCTTTTGCCGTGCTCGCTTTCGGCGGGGCCGCGGCGCTCGATCATCGGCTGACGCGACAGAATCGCCCGGGTTGGGGCATTTTCGTGCAGCGCACGTCCTTTGTCCCCTTTGCCGCGATCCTGGAGGGGCGCCAGCAATTCGTACCGAGCGAGATCGGCTGGAAAGCCGTGGCACTGGCCGCGGCTCTCTACGTCTTCCTGCTGGTCGCCCACCCCTGGCTGTTCGGCGTCCCGGCTTGGAGCTGACGGCCCGGCGTTCAGCGGGTGAAGTGAAGCATGGTGAAAAAGAGAGCCAGGGCGATGCCGCCGCCGATCAGCAGGAAGGCGATCCGCTCGAAGGTTCGGCGATGCTCTTCCGGCATCATCCGCGAACTGAGCCACAGCAGCAGCGCCACCATGGCGACGAGGCCGAAGATCTGATCTTCACGCATGGTGGTGCCGGAACATGTCCGCCTCCCCGGGCCAGTCGGGCGATCAAACGTTGAAGCGGAAGTGGCAGACGTCACCATCTTGAACGATGTAGTCGCGACCCTCGAGGCGCATCCTGCCCGCCTCCTTGACTGCCTGCTCGCTGCCGTACTTGGCAAAATCCTCGAACTTGATGATCTCGGCAGCAATGAAGCCGCGCTCGAAATCACTGTGGATGACACCGGCAGCCTGGGGTGCCGTCGACCCCTTCTCGGTGGTCCAAGCCCTGGCTTCTTTGGGCCCCACGGTGAAAAAGGTGAGCAGGTCGAGGAGCGCATAGCCCTCGCGGATCACCCGGTTCAGCCCCGGTTCGTCGAGGCCCAGGCTTTCGAGATAGTCCTTCCTGTCTTCTGTCGGCAAGCTTACGAGCTCGGCCTCGATGGCGGCCGAGACGACGACGTGGCCGGCGCCTTGCGCCTCGGCCATGGCTGCGGCCGCGGCGCTCCAGTCATTGCCGGATGCCGCCGAAGCCTCGTCGACATTGAGCACGTAGAGAACCGGCTTGGCGCTCAACAGCGTGAAGCCGGGCAAGAGGTCTCGCTCGTCGGGACCGAGCGAGATACTACGCACCGGGCGGCCTTCCTCCATTGCTGGCAGCAGCTTTTCCACCAGCTCCAGACGCCGCTTGGCTTCCTTGTCCTGGCCGCGCACGCGCTTGACGAGCCCGTCCCGCTGCCGGGTCAGGCTGTCGATATCGGCGAGCAGCAACTCGGTCTCGATCAGCTCGGCGTCGCGCAAGGGGTCGATGCCACCTTCGACATGGGTGATGTCGTCGTCCTCGAAGCAACGCAGCACTTCGAGAATCGCATCGACCTCGCGAATCGCGCCGAGAAACTGGTTGCCGAGACCTTCACCTTTCGACGCACCGCGAACCAGCCCCGCGATGTCCTTGATCTCGAGCTGGGTCGGCAATTTCTTCGCGGACTTGCCGAGCTTGTGGAGCAGGTCGAGGCGCGGGTCGGGCACCGGCAGCCGCCCGAGATTGGGCTCGATGGTGCAAAAGGGATAATTTGCAGCCGCCGCGGCTGCGGTCTGCGTCAGCGCGTTGAAAAGAGTGGACTTCCCGACATTCGGGAGGCCAACGATGCCACAATTAAAACCCATGGTTGTCTCGCGGGTGCAAAGCGCAGGTCAGCACGCAACGAGGTTGCGAACCCGCGTACTCGGTTGCCGGCGCCCTGGAGGTCAGCGACGACGAGGCGGTGGGCGGCGATTGCCGGTAGGCGTGGGCCCAGCCGTCTTGTGCCGGTAGTTGATGCGGCCCTTGGTCAGATCATAGGGCGTGAGTTCCAGGGTCACCGGATCGCCCGCGATGATCCGGATACGGTGCTTGCGCATCCGTCCCGAAGCATAGCCGATGATCTCGTGACCATTTTCGAGCTTCACCCTGAAGCGGGCGTCCGGGAGCACCTCGGTAACGGTGCCCTCCATCTCGATCATGTCTTCCTTCGCCATTCGTTCTCCCTGGCCGTCGGCGGTCGATCAGTGTCGCGCCCCGATGGCCGTTGCAGTTCGGCGCCGTCTCTCATGTGTCACACACGCGAATGGGCCGGCCGTCGCCGGCCGGCCCATTCCGGTGCGCGACGGTTGCGGCCTAGACGGCGCGCAGGTTGGTCGCCGAGGTCTTACCGCGACGCGGGTCGGTCGTCACGTCGAACGAGACCTTCTGGCCCTCGTTCAGATTGCTCATGCCGGCCTGCTCGACGGCCGAGATGTGCACGAACACATCGTTTTGGCCGTTGTCGGGCTGAATGAAGCCATAACCCTTGGTCGCGTTGAACCATTTGACGGTGCCGGTGGACATATTCCATCCCCAAGCTGAAGTTGCCATGGCGCCCATCGCCACGACGTCAAGCCACGTTCGGTCAGGAAGTCCCGGCTCCCGAAGGAAATCCGCATCCGGCGATCTGCCGGCAGAAACAACTTACCTCGGCGGTTCGATGGCCAGGATAATGGGCATTTTCAGCCGGATTTGCAAGTGACACCTTTGCCGCGCGTCGGAGCTAATGTTCAGCCGCCGCGCCGGTCTGCTGCGCCTTCAGCCACTCGGTGACCGTGGCGGCACTCTGCTCCGGCGGAAAGACCGGGTAGAACACCGTCTCGATCCGCCCGTTCCGGACGATCAGCGTCAGCCGTTTGATGAGCCGCGCCCCGTCCACCTCGAAGGTCGGAAGCATCAGAGCATCGGCCAAGGCGCAATCGGCGTCGCTCAGGACGGCGAACGGCAGATGCAATCGCGCCACCATTTCTCCCTGGTAGTCGGTCGACTGCGTGCTGATGCCAAAAACATCGGCACCCAAGGCTCGCAATTCGGCGTGATGGTCTCGAAAACTGCAGGATTGCGGTGTGCAGCCCCGTGCCCCCGGGATCGCATCCCAGCCGCTCGGCAGCGCCCGGCCCGGCTCCCCGGTGCGCGGGTAGCAATAGAGGACGGTTCGCGGCGCCGAAAGTTCGGCGAGGTCGACCGTGCCGCCGGCCGTCGAGGCGAGTTGCAGCCGCGGCATCGCTTGCCCCGGAAGGTGCTCGCAAGCGCCGTCGTCGGCCGGCACCGGGAGGTCGTCCGGCAATTGGTGGGGATCGTGCATCGGCTGAGCGAACCTCCTCGAAGGCGAGCGGCACGGCGTGCCGTGGGCGGGCCATTCAGCCTCTGGAGCCGGGTCGAGGCCTCGAGCCGAGATCGCCAGTGCTGGTTGACCCCGACGCTGAGCGGCATAGTGTGGCAGTCTAGAGGTTGACCGCGCGTTGGCGCAAGGGATGCGCGCGTCGGCCAACTCAACTTCGCAGGAGGCGGAAGCCATGCTGAACGCCGCAGTCGGCAGCCATCTTCGTTCCGGCTCGGCCCCGAGCCGGCGATGTGCCCAAAAAGCGCTGGCGATGCTCGTTGCTCTCGCCGGCCTCGCGACGGCGCCCACCGCCGCCGCTGACAACCTGGCCGAGGCTCGCGACCATTTGGTCGAGCAGGTGGTCGAGCATGCCAGGCTGGCGGCGCCGCTGACCGGTCGCCAGGAGCTCGACCCGGCGGTCCTCGACGCCATCGGTGCACTGCCGCGACACCTGTTCGTCGAATCGGAGGTTGCGCCGTTCGCCTATCTCGACGTTCCGTTGCCGGCGGAGCACGGGCTGAGGGAATCGCAGCCCTACATCGTGGCCCTGATGACGGATGTCGCCGCCATCGAGCCCGGCAACCAGGTCCTCATTCTCGGGGTCGGCGGTGGCTACCACGCGGCCTTGGTTCGCGAACTGGAAGCGGAGGTCTACTCGGTCGATCTCGATGCCCAGGCCGTCGATTCTGTCGCCGCGCGCCTGGAGGAACAAGACTATGGCGACATTCAACTTCGAGCCGCCGATCCCTATGATGGCTGGCCCGAGCTCGATCGGCAGTTCGATGCGATCATCGTCCGTCTCGCCATCGACCGGGTTCCCCCGATGCTCTACCGCCAGCTCGCGCCGGGCGGCCGGTTGGTTGCGCCGATCGGCCATGGCGATGACGGGCAGATCCTGACCCTGGTCACCCGCGGCACCGATGACAGCTTCGCCAGTACGCCTATCCTGCCGGTGCGCTTCATGCGCCTGCCCGGTGGCGAGCGGTTATAGCCCGCTCGGCGCAGCGGCCCGAAGGTTCGGCCGTCAGCTGAATCTCGAGCTTTCCGATCAAGAGTTGAAATGAGTGAGCGAACTGCGTCCTTCGGACACATCATGCTGCGCTGCGTCATTTTCCGCGACGGTGTAGCATGCTTTGCGTTTGCATCGCGGCGGCCTCGATGGCATGCCGCTCCAGAGGGAGCCGGCTGCACCCGGGCCGACCCTGAGATTGCCGCCGTGCAGGCACTGTGCCCCCACTATTCTCGCTGACTGCTCACCCCCCATGACCTTCGCTCACACCGATAGCCTTCGCCCCGATATTCTACGCTACGCCGAGCGTTTCGCGGGACAGACACCGGCCGCCCGGCCGCAAGCCGTTTCCGAGCATCTCAAGGCGCTCGAGGCCGAATCGATCTTCATCATGCGCGAGGTCGCGGCCGAGATGGCCAATCCTGTCCTGCTCTATTCGATCGGCAAGGACAGCTCGGTCATGCTGCATCTGGCGCTGAAAGCATTCTACCCGTCCAAACCGCCGTTCCCGCTCATGCATATCGCCACGGGATGGGACTTTCGCGACATGATCGTCCACCGCGACGTGCTGGCCACCGCCCTGGGCCTGAAGCTGATCGTCCAGTCGAACGAGGCGGCGATGGCCGATGGCCGCACGCCGTTCAATACAGACAGTCGCGAATGGGCGCGGATGATGCTCATCGACGCCTTGAAGGCCGGCATGGATGCCAACGGTTTCGATGCGGCGTTCGGTGGCGGCAGGCGGGACGAGGAGAAGTCGAGGGCGAAGGAGCGCGTCTTTTCGGTGCGCTCTGTGGGCCACGGCTGGGACCCGAGGAACCAGCGACCGGAACTCTGGCGGCTCTACAACAGCCGGATCGCCAAGGGTGAGACGATCCGCGTCTTTCCGCTCTCCAACTGGACCGAGTTCGACATCTGGGAATACATCCGCCTGGAAGAGATCCCGGTGGTGCCACTCTACTTCGCGAAGCATCGGCCGATGGTCGATCGCGGCGGCACCTTGATCATGGTCGACGACGAGCGCATGCAGTTTCAGCCGGGCGAGGCGGCCCAGGATCGCCTCGTGCGCTTCAGGACGCTCGGTGATTGGCCGCTTTCCGGTGCGATCGAGTCGGCGGCCGACACCGTGGAGCAGGTGATCGCCGAGATGCTGGGGGCACGGACCTCGGAGCGCCAGGGCCGGCTGGTCGACAGCGACGAGGCGGCCTCGATGGAGAAGAAGAAGCGCGAGGGTTATTTTTGATGAACGATTTGGATCTGGACACCCGACAAGCCGAGGCGCTAGCGATCGCTACTCGCGCCGAAGAGGCGCAGAAGGGCCTCTTGCGTTTCTTGACCTGCGGCTCCGTCGACGACGGCAAATCGACGCTGATCGGCCGGCTGCTCTACGACTCCAAGCTGATCATGGAAGATCAGTTGAAGTCGCTCGAGGCCGATTCGAAAAAGCACGGCACGGTCGGCGAGCGGATCGACTTCGCCCTCCTGGTCGACGGCCTCGAGGCGGAGCGCCAGCAGGGCATCACCATCGATGTCGCCTATCGCTTCTTCTCCACCGCCAGGCGCTCGTTCATCGTCGCCGATACCCCCGGCCATGAGCAGTATTCGCGCAACATGGCGACCGGTGCGTCCAACTGCGAACTCGCCGTCATCCTGATCGATGCCAGAAAGGGCGTGCTGACCCAGACGCTCAGGCACAGCTATCTCGTTCACCTTCTCGGCATTCGCCACGTGGTGCTCGCGGTCAACAAGATGGACCTGG
>SLRI01000128.1 GCA_007131045.1 Rhodospirillales bacterium | reverse complement strand
TCGTCTACCGCATCGGCACCTACATCCCGCTGCCGGGGATCGACCCGCAGGTCATGGCGCAGATCTTCGCGCAGCAGGCCGGCGGCATCATGGGCATGTTCAACATGTTCGCCGGCGGTGCCCTCGAGCGGATGTCGATCTTCGCGCTCGGCATCCTGCCCTACATCTCGGCTGCCATCATCATGCAGCTGATGACCGCAATCTCGCCGACCGTGGCCCAGCTCAAGAAAGAGGGCGAGGCGGGCCGCAAGAAGATCAACCAGTACACCCGCTACCTGACCTTGGCGCTGTCGACCGTGCAGGGCTACGGCCTCGCGGTCGGGCTCGAGGCGATGGGCGGGCCGGCCGGCAGTGCCGTGATAGATCCGGGCTGGTTCTTCCGCGCCTCGACGGTGATCACCATCGTCGGCGGCACGATGTTCCTGATGTGGCTGGGCGAGCAGATCACAGCGCGCGGCATCGGCAACGGCATCTCGCTGATCATCTTCACCGGCATCATCGCGACCCTGCCGGGTGCCCTGGCGAGCATGCTCGATCTCGGCCGCACCGGCGCCATCTCGACGCTGTTCATCGTCCTGATCCTGGTGATGGGCCTCGCCGTCATCACCTTCATCGTCTTCATGGAACGCGCACAGCGACGAATCATCGTCCAGTATCCCAAGCGCCAGCAGGGCAACAAGATGTTCGGCGGCGAGAGCTCGCATTTGCCGATGAAGCTCAACACCTCGGGTGTTATCCCGGCGATCTTCGCCAGCTCGCTCTTGCTGATGCCGGCCACGCTCGGCGGCTTCGCCGGGCCCGGCAGCCCCGACTGGATCATCATGGTGAGCACGCTGCTCGGCCGTGGCCAGCCGCTGTTCTTGTTGATCTTCATCGGGCTGATCGTCTTTTTCGCCTTCTTCTACACCTCCATCGTCTTCAACCCGCAGGACACGGCGGACAATCTGAAGAAGCACGGCGGCTTCATCCCGGGCATCCGGCCGGGGCAGCGGACGGCCGAGTATCTCGACTACGTGCTGACCCGGCTGACGACGGTGGGTGCGATCTACCTGGCCGCGGTCTGCGCGATGCCGGAGATCATGATCGCGCAGTACGCCGTGCCCTTCTATTTCGGCGGCACCAGCCTTTTGATCGTCGTTGCGGTGACCATGGATACCGTGGCGCAAATCCAATCGCACCTGATCGCCCACCAGTATGAGGGGCTGATCAAGAAGTCGCGGCTTCGCGGGAGGCGCAATTGATGAATCTGATTCTTTTCGGGCCGCCCGGGGCCGGCAAGGGAACCCAGGCGGCGCGCCTCAAGGAGGCGCACGGGCTGGCGCATCTCTCGACCGGCGACATGCTGCGCGCCGCAGTCGAGGCCAAGACGCCCGTGGGCAAGGAGGCCGAGGCGATCATGGCGGCCGGCAAGCTGGTCTCGGACGAGCTGATCTGCAATGTCGTTGCCGATCGGATCGAAGAGCCCGACTGTGCCAAGGGGTTCATCCTCGACGGCTTCCCGCGGACCCTGGCCCAGGCCGAGGCGCTCGACGAGATGCTGGCGAAGAAGGGCAAGTCGATCGATGCCGTGATCGAGCTCACCGTCGACGAAGACGAGCTCATCCGGCGGATCGAAGGCCGGGCCGCCGAGAGCGGCGGTGCCCGCGCCGACGACAATGTCGAGACGCTGAAGAAGCGGCTCGACGTCTATCACGCGCAGACGGCGCCGGTGTTGCCGTTCTATCGCGAGAAGGGGTTGTTGCGGAGCATCGACGGTATGCAGTCGATGGACGCGGTGACGCGGGCGATCGAGGCGGCGCTGCCAGAGGCGGCCTGATCGTCGCACTCGAAATCGGCGTCGCAACGTCGATTGACAGCGCCGGCCGCGTCTCTATAGTCCGCCGTGCCTGGATCGGCTTCCGGTCCGGAGCCGTTTTGTCGTGGTTTGAGTTATTCTCGGGCGTGGTTCGTCCGACGCAGGGTGCAGGCCTTCAACGGGCAAGCTGAGGAGAGTTTCTGGTGGCGCGTATCGCCGGTGTGAATGTTCCGGCTCAAAAGCCGGTCGGGGTCGCCTTGACCTATATCTACGGCATCGGACGGACGACGTCCGAGAAGATTTTGCAGCAATGCGAGGTGCCGTTCGCGCAGCGCGTCAACACGCTCTCGGATTCCGATCTCGTCAAGATCCGCGAGGCGATCGATCGCGATGTCAAGGTCGAGGGCGACCTCAGGCGCGAGGTGGCGATGAGCATCAAGCGGCTGATGGATCTCGGCTGCTACCGCGGGCTCCGGCACCGAAAGGGGCTGCCGGTGCGCGGCCAGCGGACCCACACCAACGCCAGGACTCGGAAGGGCCCGGCCAAGGCCATCGCCGGCAAGAAGAAGGTGAAGAAGTAGGTCATGGCTCCTCAGGAAACCAAGCTGCGCCGCCGCGAGCGCAAGAACATCAGCTCGGGCATCGCGCATGTGAACGCGTCGTTCAACAACACGATGATCACCATCGCCGACGCGCAGGGCAACGCGATCTCCTGGTCCTCGGCCGGCAGCCAGGGCTTCAAGGGCTCGCGCAAGTCGACGCCGTTCGCAGCACAGATGGCTGCGGAATCCGCCGCCAAGAAGGCGATGGAGCACGGCATGCGGACGATCGAGGTGCTGGTCAAGGGTCCGGGCTCGGGCCGCGAATCGGCCCTTCGCGCCCTTCAGGCGGCGGGCTTCACGGTCACCAACATCCGTGACGTCACGCCGATACCGCACAACGGCTGCCGGCCGCGCAAGCGTCGCCGCGTCTAGGTCGTTCGAACTTCAGGGCCCCGATCGGGTCGCCGGCCAGGAGCGTCATCGCTCGATCGTTGGCCAGCGGCCCGAGGCCGTTTCGGGGCATCACAACGTTTGCGAGGATGGTTCCTTGATCCAAAAGAACTGGCAGGAGCTGATCAAGCCGCAGAAGCTCAACGTTCAGCCGGGGCGCCGGCCGGACCGGGAGGCCACGATCATCGTCGAGCCTCTCGAGCGCGGCTTCGGGATCACCATCGGCAATGCGCTGAGGCGCGTGCTGTTGTCGTCGCTGCAGGGGGCCGCGGTCTCCGCGATCCAGATCGACGGCGTGCTGCACGAGTTCTCGTCGATCGCCGGAGTCCGGGAGGACGTCACCGACATCGTCTTGAACCTCAAGTCGATGGGCGTGCGGCTGCACAGCGACGTGCCCAAGCGCGTCTACCTCAAGGCCGAGGGGCCCAAGGTGGTCACCGCGGCGATGATCGAGACCGGCCACGACGTCGAGATCATGGACCCGGACCAGGTGATCGCGCATGTCGACGAGGGCGGCAAGATCTCGATGGAGCTCACCATCTCGGGCGGCAAGGGCTATGTGCCCGCACACCTGAACAAGTCCGAGGACGCGCCGATCGGCCTGATCGCCATCGATGCGATCTACAGCCCGGTCAGGAAGGTCGCGTATCGGGTCGACAATGCGCGCGTCGGCCAGCAGACGGACTACGACAGGCTGATCCTGACCATCGAGACCGACGGCTCGGTGAGCGCGGACGATGCCGTGGCCCTGGGCGCCAGGATCCTCCAGGACCAGCTCGGCCCCTTCATCAATTTCGACGAGCCGCATCTCGCAGCCCCGCAGGAGCGCCGGCCGGAGCTGCCGTTCAACCCCAACCTCCTGCGCAAGGTCGACGAGCTCGAGCTTTCGGTCCGCTCGGCCAACTGCCTGAAGAACGACAACATCGTCTATATCGGCGATCTCGTGCAGAAGACCGAAGGCGAGATGCTGCGGACTCCGAACTTCGGCCGCAAGTCCTTGAACGAGATCAAGGAAGTGCTGGCCCACATGGGCCTGCATCTCGGCATGGACGTGAGCGGCTGGCCGCCCGAGAACGTCGAGGAACTGGCCCGCAAGGTCGAAGAGCCCTTTTGAGTGGAAGGAGGCCGGTGGCGACACCGGATGAACTGAGATGCGTCACGGGAAAAGCGGCCGCAAGCTGAACCGCACCTCGACCCACCGCCAGGCCATGTTCCAGAACATGGCGCAGGCACTGGTCAAGCACGAGCAGATCACGACCACCCTGCCGAAGGCCAAGGAGTTGCGGCCGATCGTCGAGAAGCTGGTCACCATGGGGCGCAGCGGCAGCCTGCACAGCCGCCGCCTGTTGATCGCGCGGACCCGCTGCGAGAAGACGGCGGCCAAGCTGATCGACGTGCTCGGTCCCCGCTACCAGGAGCGGCCGGGCGGCTATATCCGGATCATGAAGGCGGGCTTCCGCTACGGCGACAACGCGCCCTTGGCGGTGATCGAGTTCGTCGACCGCGACGTCGACGCCAAGGGTCAGGATTCCGGCCCCGTGCAGCAGGATGTGGACGAGGAAGAAAACATCGCCGCCTGACGGCCGCCGGGCTTCGATCGGGCGGCCGAGGCGATCGCTGATCGCCGCCTTCACCCTGCTCTTCGCCCTCGGTTGCGCCGAGGCGGACGGCAGTGCGGCGAGCCAGCCGCAGGCGGTGCCGGCTACCACGCGCACGGTGGTGCCGGCGGACGCCCAGACCATCAGGCTCTCGTTCGCACCGCTGGTGCGAGAGGTGGCACCGGCGGTGGTCAGCATCACCACGAGCCGGGTCGCGCAGACGACGCGGCGGAACGATCCCTTCTTCGACGATCCCTTCTTTCGCCATTTCTTCGGCGATCTCGGGCCGTTCGGCCGGCCGCGGCAGGAGACCCGCCGGCAATCCTCCCTGGGCTCGGGTGTCATCGTCCGCCAGGACGGGTTGATCGTCACCAATCACCACGTCATCGAGGGGGCCGACGAGATCACCGTGGTTCTGCACGACCGGACGGAGCATCGGGCCGAGGTCGTCGCCAGCGACGAGCGCAGCGATCTGGCCTTCCTGCGGATCTCGGCCGGGCGCGAGCTGCCGGCCGTGCCGCTCGGCGATTCCGACCGGATCGAGGTGGGCGACCTGGTGCTCGCCATCGGCAACCCGTTCGGGATCGGCCAGACGGTGACCAGCGGGATCATCTCGGCCCGGGCGCGGGCGACCCCGGGGGCGCGCTCCGACCTCTCGTTCCTGCAGACCGATGCCGCGATCAATCCGGGCAACTCCGGCGGTGCCCTGGTCTCGATGGAGGGCGAGCTCGTCGGTATCAACACGGCGATCTTCACCCGCGGCGGCGGCTCGATCGGCATCGGCTTCGCCATCCCGGCAAACCTCGTGGCCGCTCGCATCATCGGCATCGAGCAGGGGCTGGAGACGGCCCGGGCGTGGCTGGGTGCGGCCTACACACCGATCGACACCAGCCTGGCCGCCGCCCTCGATCTCGACCGGCCGCAGGGCGTCCTGATCGAGCGGGTGCATCCCGAGGGCGCTGCCGCCAGAGCCGGCCTCGAGCCCGGCGATATCGTCACCGCGGTCGACGGGGTGGAGGTGTTCGATGCGCCGGGGCTCAATCTCCGCCTGCAGCTGGCACCGCTCGGCCAGCGGGTGCCGGTGACGGTGATCAGGCGGGGCGAGCTCCTCGAGCTGGCCTTGCCCCTCGAGCCGCCGCCGGGCGACCCGAGCCCGCCCTTGCACCGTCTCCGTGGCAACCAGCCCCTGAGCGGGGCCGTGGTGGCCGAGCTTTCGCCGGCCTTCAACGAGACGCTCGGCATCGATCCGTTCACCGCCGGGGTCGGGATCGTCGAGATCGAGCAGCGCGGCTTCGCCACCCGCCTGCGGCTGCAGCAGGGCGACGTGGTGGCGGCGATCAACGGCGAGCGGGTGACCTCGGTGGCGGCGCTCGAGCGGCTCCTGGCCAGCCAGCAGCGACGCTGGGTGATCAGCATCGAGCGGGGTGGGCAGCTCTTCGATCTGACCATAAGCTGAACCGATGGCGGGCGAACCCGATCTCTTCGGCACCGAGGCGCGTGAGCCCGCAGCCGCACCCGTTCCGGCCGATGCGCCGCTGGCCGAGCGGCTGCGGCCGAAATCGCTTGCCGAGGTGGTGGGGCAGGGGGCGGCACTCGCCGCCGATTCGCCACTCGGCCGGATGCTGCAGGCCAAGAAGCTGGGCTCGCTGATCCTCTGGGGACCGCCCGGCTGCGGCAAGACCACGCTCGCCCGGCTGCTCGCGCGTGAGGTGGGCGAGACGCTGCTGCCCCTCTCGGCCGTGATGTCGGGGGTGGCCGAGCTCCGCAAGGCCTTCGAGGCGGCGCGCAAGTTCGCCAAGAGCGGCCGGCGGCCGGTGCTCTTCATCGACGAGATCCACCGCTACAACCGGGCCCAGCAGGACGGCCTCCTGCACGAGGTCGAGGCCGGCACGGTGAGCCTGATCGGCGCGACCACCGAGAACCCGTCCTTCGCCCTCAACCCGGCGCTGATCTCGCGCTGCCACGTCGTCGTGCTCGACCGCCTGGACGAGGCGGCCCTGGGCCAGCTCCTGGCGCGCGCCGAGAGGGCGCTCGGCCACGGCTTGCCATTGGAGGAGGCGGCCCGGCAGCGGCTGCTCGAGCTCGCCGACGGCGACGGCCGCTACCTCTTGAACATGGTGGAGAGCCTCGCCGACCTGCCGGCCGAACCGCCCTTGGACGTGGAGCAGCTCGGTCATCTGCTGGCCCGCCGCCTGCCGGTCTACGACAAGCAGCAGGAGGCGCACTACAACCTGATCTCGGCCCTGCACAAATCGGTCAGGGGATCCGATCCGGACGCCGCCCTCTACTGGCTCTGCCGGATGCTCCAGGCCGGCGAGGACCCGCGCTACCTGGCGCGGCGGCTGATCCGCATGGCCAACGAGGACGTGGGCCTGGCGCAGCCCGAGGCCATGGTCCAGGCGGTGCACGCGGCCGAGGTCTACGAGCGGCTCGGCAGCCCCGAGGGCGAGCTGGCGCTGGCCCAGGTTACGGTGCACCTTGCACTGGCGCCGAAGTCCAACGCGCTCTACCGGGCCTATGGCGCGGCCCGGGCGGCGGCCGAGGAGCACGGCTCGCTGATGCCCCCCGCCCACATTCTCAACGCGCCGACCCGGCTGATGAAGCAGCTCGGCTATGGTGCCGGCTACGACTACGACCACGATGCACCGGACCGGTTCTCCGGCCAGAACTACTTTCCGGACGGGATGGCGCGGCAGCGGTTCTACGCGCCGACCGACGAGGGACTGGAGAAGCGCTTGAAGGAGAAGCTCGAGTGGCTGGACCAGCTGCGCCGGCAGCGCCGAAACGAGGATAAAGCGGAATGAGCGGGGTGCAGCACCGCGAGGTGACCACAGCCGAAGCCGACCTGCGCTTCGATCGCTGGTGCAAGCGGCATTTCCCCAAGCTCGGCCATGTCCAGCTGCAAAAGCTCCTGCGCAGCGGCCAGTTCCGGCTCGACGGCAAGCG
>SLRI01000422.1 GCA_007131045.1 Rhodospirillales bacterium | reverse complement strand
CGGCGACGGCGAGCAGCAAAACCCAGGCCAGCGTCTCGACAAGGGCCGCCGGGCGGGCGGTCGCCGGCGGAAGTGCGGCATAGGCGAGGCCGGAGAGCGCTGCCGCGAGCGCGGCCACCAGACAGGGCATGCGCAGCCCGGACGGCGGCCGCAACCGCCCGGCCGCGATCAGGATCGCGAGCACCGTATAGGCGAGCAGCGCCAGGCTGCCGAAGCCACCGGCCAAGTGACTCATCCGCGCCGACCCCTCGACCCCTTTGTTCCGCCCGATCGTCGATTTTGTCGTTTAGAGCTGCTCGGCATGATCGGTCCGTCCGTTGACCGATGCGTCATAAGCCATATTGCGCCGGTCGAGCGCGACGGTCGTTCACGGTCCATACCATGCTGCCGACCCGCTGAAGCATCAGGCCGCAGGCTCGGCCGGCCGCAGCAGCACGATCCGGCCGGCGCCGTAGCGGCGCTCGTCCTCGACCGCGAACGAAGCGGCCGGGGTGTACGCCTCCTTGGCGGCGAGTTCGACCACCACCAGGGTGGCGGCGCCGAGCCAGCCGCCGGCCAGCAGCGACTGCAAGGCCGCCTTGGCGAGACCGCTCTGGTAGGGCGGGTCGAGATAGACGATATCGGCGGGCTCGGACGCCCGACCGAGCCGGGTCGCATCACCGGTCACCAGCCGGCAGCGGCCGGTTTCGTCGAGCTTCGCCAGATTGCGCCGCAAGGCGGCGACGGCCAGCCGGTCGCTCTCCACCGCGGTCAGCCGGCCGGCGCCGCGCGAGAGGGCCTCGAGCCCGACCGCACCGCTGCCGGCGAAGAGATCGACGAAATGGGCGCCGGCCAAGGGCGGGCGCTGATGCTGGAGGATCGAGAAGAAGGCCTCGCGCAGCCGCTCGGCCGTGGGGCGTACGCTCAGCCCCGATGGAACCTCGAGCCGGCGGCCGCGATGCCGGCCGGCGATGATCCGCGGCGGGCTCAAGGCTGGCCCGGGGCCGACTTCGCGCTATCGCGCCGGATCGCGTGCTTGCCCAGCGATTCGGGCAGCTGGAGGCCCTTGGCCAGCCCGCCGAGTTGCTCCTTCAAGACCTTGGGCGTCACCTCCTCGATCGCCCCCCGCTTCAGGCTGCCGAGCTGGAAGGGCCCGTAGGCGGTGCGGATCAGCCGGCTGATCTCGAGCCCGAGATGGCCGAGCACCCGCCTGATCTCGCGGTTCTTGCCTTCCCTGAGACCGACCTTGAGCCAGGCATTTGCGCCGGTCCGGGTCTCCTCCTCGGCCTTGATCGGCCCGTAGCGCACGCCCTCGATCTCGATCCCCTGCTCGAGCGCCTTCAGCGCCTCGGGGTCGACCGTGCCGTAGACCCGGACCCGGTAGCGGCGCAGCCAGCCGGTGGACGGCAGCTCGAGCAGCCGCTTGAGGCCGCCGTCATTGGTCAGCAGCAAGAGCCCCTCGGAGTTGATGTCGAGCCGCCCGACCGGCATCAATCGCGGCAGGTCGGGGCCGAGCCGGTCGATGAAGGTCGGCCGGCCCTCGGGATCGCGGGCGGTGGTGACCACACCTTCGGGCTTGTAGTAGCGAAAGAGCCGGGTGGGCTCGGCCGTCTTCAGCCGTTCGCCGTCGATCCGGATCTCCTGCTCGGCCGTGACGTTGAGGGCCGGGCTTTCGATCGTGCGGCCGTCGACCTCGACCCTGCCCTCGCCGATCAGCCGCTCGGCGTCGCGCCTCGAGCAGTAGCCGGCCCGGGCGATCCGCTTGGCGATCCGCTCGCCGGCCACAGGCTCGGCCGGCGCTGACGGTCGGGTCCTGCCGGTCATGCCCGTGCCGCCCGGACGAAGCCCTCGAGCAGCCGCCGATCACCGTCGCTGATGAAGAATTCCGGATGCCACTGCACGCCGAGGCAAAAGCGATAGCCCTGGTGCTCGATACCCTCGATCACCCCGTCCGGGGCCGTGGCCGATACCACCACCCCGTCGCCGAGCCGGTCGGCGGCCTGGTGGTGGGCGGAGTTGACCGGCAGTTCCTCGGCGCCGACCAGCTCGTGCAGCAGGGTGCCCGAAACGATCGTCACGGTATGCCCGGCCTCGTCCCTGGGATTCGGCTGCTCGTGGAGCAGCGCATTGTCGATGCGATCCGGAATGTGCTGGATCAGCGTGCCACCGAGCACGACGTGCAAGAGCTGCTGGCCACCACAGATGCCGAGGATCGGCAGGTCGCGGGCGAGCGCACCCTGCGCGATCGCCCACTCGAAGGCGGTGCGCTCGGCCTTGAGCCCGACCGTCGGGTGGCGATCGTTGGCCCCGTAGAGGGCGGGGTCGATGTCGAACGCACCGCCGGTGACGACCAGGCCGTCGAGCTGGTCGAGATAGGCATCGACCAGCTCGACCGGGACGTGTGGCAGGGCCACCGGCAGGCCGCCGGCGGCGATGATGCTGGTCGCGTAGTTCTGCCGCAGCGCGAACCAGGGAAACTTGGAGTAACCGCCGGGCGCTTCGGCATCGAGGGTGACGCCGATGCGCGGGCGGGCTAGGTCGTCTTCGAGCATCGAGTTCCGATTCGGTCGGGCGGGAGTGCGATCGCGCATGGCGGAGTGTTAGGCGTTGGCTGAGGCGGCGGCAAGCAATGGCGAGGGCTTCGGCTTGCTCCAGGCGGTGCTGGCCCAGGCGAGCTGGATGGAGGTGCTGGCACCCGCGATCTTTCTCGCCTGCTGGGTCGGCTACTGGCTGGTGGTCGACCTGTTGCGCCTCGACCGGCAGTCGCTGATGCGCCGCATGGACGAGTACCGGCGGGCCTGGATGCGGCAGATGCTGGTCCGCGAGAACCGCATGGTCGATGTCCAGGTGGTCCAGGTCCTGGTGCAGAACGTCTCTTTTTTCGCCTCCTCTGCCATCCTCATCGTCGGCGGCTTCGTCGCGGTGCTGGGCGCGAGCGAGCAGGCACGCGCCATCGCGGCCGAGATCCCGTTCGCCGAACGCTCGAGCCCGCTGGTCTGGGATCTGAAGATCCTGCTGCTGATCGTCGTCTTCGTCTACGCCTTCTTCAAGTTCACCTGGTCGTTGCGCCAGTTCAACTACGTGGCCGTGCTGATCGGCGCCGCGCCCTACGACCACGAGCCCGAAACCCTGGCCATGGCCGAGCAGATGGCCATCGTGGCGGGCCGCGCATCCGATCACTTCAACCGGGCGATGCGCGCCTACTACTTCGGCCTCGCCGCGCTTTCCTGGTTCATCCAGTCCTGGCTGTTCGCGCTCTGCTCGCTCTTGGTCATCGTCATCATCTACCGCCGCGAGCATCGCTCGGCCGTGCTCGCCGTGCTCGGCCCGGTCGGCCAGCCGATCCCCGGCGATCGACGGTGAGAGGCTGCAAGAGAGGCCGTCAGGTGGCCAGGAGGCTGGTCCGGGTGCGGGTGCGGGCACTCGGGGCGTAGCCGGCGAAGCTGTGGGTCCTGGGCAGCGGTGCCGGGCAGCGGTTGAGGATCACGCCGGCGAGCGGACAGCCGCTCTGCACGAGGCGGCTCGCACTGGTGGCCAGCCCCTGGGCGTCGGTGCGCCCGACGGCGGCGAGCAGCAGGGCCGCATCGGCATGCTCGGCCAACAGCAGCGCATCGGCGGTGGCCAGGATCGGCGGGGCGTCGATGATGACCAGGTCGTAGAAGCTCCGGGCGTTGGCGAACAGCAGCTTCAAGCGCTCGCTGCGCAGGAGCGAGGGAGCGAGATCGGCACCGCTCTCGGCGACCAGCACGTGCGCCCCGCCGAGCTTGTCGACGACGATCGTATAGGGCAGGGGCTTGCCGCCCGGCCGTGCCTCGGCCGGTGCCTCGGCATGGCCGCCCAAGGTGCGGCGCAACGCCGGCCGCTTGTGGTCGCCCTCGACCACCAGGCAGCGCAACCCTTCGCGCACCGCCACCCGAGCGGTGGCGAGGCAGAACGAGGTCTTGCCGTCACCGGCGCTGCCCGAGGTGACCAGGAGGATCTGCGGCGGCACCCCGTGCGACGCTGCGCGAATCCCGGCCAAGACGGCGCGCAGCGTTTCGCTTACCGTGCCGTCCGGGTCGGCGTTCACCGCTGCCGCCAGCGAGCCTGTGCGGCGGCTCAGGATCGGCAGCACGCCGAGCACCGGCAAGCCCGTGCTGCGCCGAATGTCGGCGGGGTCGAGCACCCGCTCGCCGAGCCAGCGGCGGCCGACCACGACCGCCGCGGCCAGGACGAGGCCGAGCAGGCCGCCGAGCCCGCCCAGCATCGTCCGGCCCGGCCCGGTCGGCCGGAAGCTCGGTTCGGCCGCCGAGACGACGCGCGCATCGGCGGTGATCAGGGCCGGGCTCACCAGGGTCTGCTCGAGGCGCTCGCGGTAGAGATCGTGGAGGCTCTGCAGGCTCAGCACCTCCTGGCGGGCGAGATCGATTCCGACCCGACCCTCGGCACTCGCCCCGGCGCGGCGTTCGGCATCCTCGATCAGCTGGTCGAGCCGCGCCGCCCGCTGGTCGAGCAGCTGTGCCTCGCGCTCGAGCCCGCCCGCGATGCTGCGAACCTCGACGGCAATCTCGCGCTCGAGCCCGTCACGCTTGGCTTCCAAAGCCTGGATCGTCGGGTGCAGCGGCCCCAGGGTCTGCCGTGCCTCGGCGAGGTCGCGGCTGGTGGCCGCGAGATCGGACCAGAGCTGGGTCAGGGTCGGGGTCACGATGGCGCCGCGCAGCACCACCTCGGCCCGCCCCTCGAGGGCGGCACCGACACGGTCGAGATCGGCACGCACCCGCTCCTGCTCGATGCGCAGCGCCTGCGCCTCGCCGAGCAGGGCGTCGAGGTTGCGCGCCCGGATGGTGCCGCCCTCGCCGAGCACCAGCTCGGACCGGCCCTCCTCGGCCGCCAACCGCTGCCGGGCGGCGGCGAGCTCGCTGCCGATCTCGGCCAGGCGGCGCTCCAGCTCGGCCCGCGCCTCGGCGAGATTAGCCTGCTTGGCCGCCCGGTCGCGCTCGACATAGGCGGCCATCACGGCGTTGACCACTGTGGCTGCGAGCTCGGCCGAGGGGGCGCGGTAGCCGAGCGTGATCGCGTAGCTGCGCTCCTCGCTCCACACCTCGAGCCGGTTCTGCAGGCGCTCGATGATCGCCGCCCGCTCGGCCGGTCCGTGCGCCGGACGGTGCTGGAGCCACGCCTCGGGGGCACGGTCCCGGATCAGCCCGGCCACGGGCTCGGGCAGCCAGGCGGCGCCGAGCAGCCGGGCGAGCGGTGGCGGATCGAGCGTCGGGTTGAAGGCCGGGTGATCGACGAGGTCGAGCGCGTCCACGGCCGCGGCCACCGTCTCGCGCGCGGTCAGGATGCGCGCCTCGCTGCGCCCGCCCCAAGGTTCCACGGTGCGGCCGGAGGCGAGCGGGCTGAGCTCGGGGATGGCGAGGCGGCCTGTGTCGATGACCAAGAGGCCCTCGGCCGCATAGCTGGCCGGCCGCAGCTCGGCATAAGCGAGGCCGAGGGCGAGGCCGAGGCCGGCCGCCAGGGCGAGCAGCAGCTTGCGCCGACCGAGCAGGCGCACGAGGTCGCGCAAGCCGACGCCCTGCGGCACACGGCTCGCCAGCTCCGGGGCGAAGCCGTCACTCGACCCGAGGCTCGACGCAGCGCCCGAGGCCGGACCGCGCCGACCGCCGGCCCAAGTGGCACCCGGGGCCGGCTGGATCGGCCGCTCGCGCGGCTCGCTCGCTTCGAGATCGCGGTTCATTCGACGATCGCCAGTTGCAGTCGATGAGGATGGCGGGACAGCCGGTAGGGGCGGCGATTTCGGCCGACCGCGCCATGCCGACGATGCGTTCGCCGGGACAGCGCGCCGGCCACCTTGTGCAGACCCGACCTCGAGCGTGTTTTAACCGACCCACCGGGCGCCGGCGCCTGCTCCGGCACAAGATCATATCGGGCTACTGCACAGCTCTTCAGCATCAACTCTTCAGCACCAGGGCGCTGCACTACCTCTCGGCCGACGCCTGCAGATCGTCGAACTGGAAGATGCGCACATGCTCGATGGCGAGCTCGCCCGGCCAGGGCGTGGTCGCGTCCGGTGGCCCGGTCCAGTCGCCGCCGACGGCGAGCGTGGCCAAGAGGTGCATCGGCTCGTGCATGTCGGCGGGGGTGGGCCAGCGCTGCAGCCGTTCGCCGTCGAGATACCAGGTGATGGTGTCGGGCCGCCAAGCCACACCGTGGCTGTGGAAATCGGTGGCGAGGTCCGGGGTGGGCAGCGGCACGAAGGGCGGGCCCGAGCCCGGGATCGTCGAATGCAGGTTGAGGTAGAGTGACGTCGTCTCGTGGCCGAGCACCTCGGCGATGTCGATCTCGGGCGGCCACGTGTAGCGGACCGGCAGAAGCCAGAGCGAGACCCAGAAACCCTGCCCGCGCGGCATCCGGGCACGGATCTCGAAATAGCCATAGGTCTGGGCATGACTGTCGAGGGTCGAGAGCATGCCGGAGAGGTAGGGGTAGCCCCAGAGCCGATCGGCGAGCGCGGCCGGGGCCGGCGTGGCGCTGATCACCAGCGCCCCGTCCTCGAGCCGGAACGGGTCGAGGCCCAAAGGCTCGCTGCCGGCACCGCTGAACGCCGGGTCGACATAGAGCTGCAATTCGCCGTTGTCGGGCAGCGTGAAGGCGCCGATCCCGTCCCACTTGAAGCGCGTCCGCCAGGTCCCGGCGGCGTGGTCGAACTGCTCGAAGCGCTCCTCGAAGGTGAGATGCACAGGCGGCAGATCGGGCGGCAGGTCGAGCATCAAGCCGCCTCGCGCGGTGCACCGAGCGGATCGTTCCCGGATCCGGTCGATGGCGCCCCGGTACGGCCGGGCGCGGTGCCGGTAGACCCGCCGGTGACGCCCCGCCAGACGCCCGTGAACTCGCGAGGGGCGAGCAACCCGAGGGCGGCCGCATAGACCACGAGCCCGACGGCAATGGTGGCGGCGAGCCGCGGCAGCGGGGCGAGGGTGGCGGGGAGCGTGGCCTCGAGCGCCAGGATCGCCCCGACCATCAGGCCGCCGGCGGCCCAGAGGGGGAGCTGCTCGCGGCCGAGGCCGGCGAGCTCGAGGCCGATGGCGCGGCGCAGCGCCAGCAGATAGACCGGCAGCATCACCACGTTGGCGAGACTGCCGGCGAGTGCCGCCATGGCGAGGCCGTGCGGGGCGGCGGCTGCGACCACGGCGAGAAAGAGCGCGGTGTTGATCAGCGTCAGGCGCAAGAAGAGGGCCGGTCGGCCGGCCGCGACCATGATCTGCCCGGCGATCAGCCCGAGCGCATAGAAGATCGAGAAGGCCGCGAGGATGGCGAGCGGGGCAGTGCTCGGCGCCCAGACCACGCCGAAGACGAAGGGCACCAGCGGACCCGCCGTGAGGGCGAGGCCGAGGCCGGCCG
>SLRI01000288.1 GCA_007131045.1 Rhodospirillales bacterium | reverse complement strand
GATCGGGCTCGGCATCCTGCAGCTGTTGCGGGTGGCCGGGATCGCTCGGCCGCTACCGCAATGGTTCGAGACGGTAGCGGTGCTGGGTGCCGGGCCGATCGGGCTCGGCATCCTGCAGCTGTTGCGGGTGGCCGGGATCGCTCGGCCGCTGGTGGTCGAGCCCGTGGCTTACCGACGCGACGCCGCATTGCGGCTCGGTGCCGGGGCGGTGTTCGATTCTGTCGAAGGGCTCCTGGCCGCGACCGGCGGGCGGGGGGCCGATCTGGTGCTGGAGGCGACCAACAGCCCGGACGGATTCGCCGATGCGGCAAGGGCGGCGGCGATCGGCGGGCGGCTGGTGGTGGTCGGGATCCCGGACGGCAACGCCTACGCATTCGAAGCGGCCGTCGCGCGGCGCAAGCAGCTGCAGGTGACGTTCTCGCGACGGATGGGCGACGTGCTGCCGCGGGCGATCCGGCTCGCGGCCGAGGGGCGGGTCGACCTCGAGGGCTGGATCAGCCACCGGGTCGGGCTCGCCGACGTGCCCGAGGCCTTTGCGATGCTCGCCGGCTACCGGGACGGGGCGCTGAAGGTGGTGGTGACGCCGGATTGACCGGCGATTGCGGTACGAGCGCCGCAGAGAGTGCTTGACAGCCGGGGTCTGCACTTCGGACTATGCGTTTGTAACGGCGGATAACAAATGTCAGGACCACTCGCATCAGGCCTCACGTTCGGCGGAAGCGGGTTGGAGCGACTGGGCAAGGCGTCCTGGAGGGTCTAGGGGGACTCGGCAAACGCCATCTGAGCCCGAGGCAGCATGGACAAAGATCTCGTCATCGGCATCGACAGCAGCACCACGGCCACCAAGGCGATCGCCTGGGACCGGGCGGGGCAGCTGGTGGGCGAGGGGCGCTCGGCGATCCCGCTCAACAACCCGCGGCCGTTGTTCTACGAGCAGGATGCGGAGGACTGGTGGCGCTCGCTCTGTGCCGCCTTGGGCGATCTCGGCGCCGAGATCGACATGGGTCGGGTGGCGGCGCTGGCGATCGCCAATCAGCGCGAGACCGTGGTGGCGCTGGATGCAGCGGGGGCAGCCTTGGGCCCGGCGATGACCTGGCTCGACGAGCGGGGCCGCGAGGATGTCGGGCTCTTGGCCAAGAAGCTCGGCCGCGACCGGCTCCTGCAGATCACCGGCAAGACCCCGGACCCGACGCCTTGCGTCTACGGCCTGCACTGGCTGATGCGCAAACGGCCAGAACTCTATGCCGCGGCCGCCAAGTTCGTCGAGGTGCACGGCTTTCTCGTCCACCGGCTGACCGGGGTGTTCCGCACCAGCTGGGCTTCGGCCGATCCGATGGGTGTGTTCGATCTCGAGGCCAAGCGCTACAGCGAGCCGATCCTCGAGGCGCTGCGGCTGACGCCCAAGCATTTCGCGGCAGCCGTCGCCCCGGGCTCGGTCCTGGGCGAGGTCACGGGCGAGGCCGCCGAGGCCACCGGGCTCGAGGCCGGCACGCTGGTGGTGGCCGGCGGCGGCGACGGCCAGGCGGGCGGGCTCGGCACCGGCACGCTGGTTCCCGGCCGGGCCTATCTCAATCTCGGCACCGCCAGTGTCTCCGGCGTCTACGGCGAGGCTTATGCTACCGACCCGGCTTTCCGCACGCTCACCAGTCTTTCGGGCGAGGGCTACATCTACGAGCTCTGCCTGCGCACCGGCACCTTCCTCGTCGACTGGTTCGTCAAGGGCGTGTTCGGCGAGGACCCGGGCGAGCGGCCGGGCATCTACCGTGAGCTCGAGGCGGCAGCGGCGGCGGTGCCGATCGGCTCGGGCGGGCTGTTGCTGCAGCCCTATTGGGGCGGGGTGATGACGCCCTATTGGGAGCAGGATGCGCGGGGCCTGATCCTCGGGCTCTCGGGCGAGCACGGCCGCGGCCATCTCTACCGCGCGATGATGGAGGGCATCGCCCTCGACCAGGCGATGGGCACCGCCAATATCGAGCGGGTGACTGGCCATCAGGTCACCGAGCTGATGACCATCGGCGGCGGCTCGAAGAGCGATCTCTGGTGCACGATCGTGGCCGATGCGACGGGCAAGCCGGTGCGCCGCCTCGCCACCGCCGAGGCCACTTCCTTGGGCGCCGGGATCGTCGCCGCCAAGGGGGCCGGCTGGTTCGCGAGTGCGGCCGAGGCGGTGGCCGCCATGGCCGGCAAGGTCGAGAGCTCGATCGAGCCGGACGCCGGGCGGCACGAGGTCTACCGGGAACTCCGGGCGATCTACGCCGAGCTCTTTCCGGCGACCCGCGCGGCTCAAGTGGCGCTCGCCGCCTTCAAGCATCGCCGGGCGGCGGCCGACACTCCTGGTGTGGCATGAGCAGCGGTGACGCCCTGATCCAGGATTTCGTTGCCGGGCGCTACCGGGCGATCGAGACCGGTGCTTCGGTCCGCTGCCCGATCCAGGCGATCGTCACCGCGCGGAGCCTCGCCGGCCGGGAGGCGGCGCTGCTGCGCGAGGCCGGGATCACCGGCCGGCTCGCCGTGGTGAGCGACGAGAACACCCACGAGGTGATGGGCAAGAGGGTCGAGGCGGCGCTCTCGGGTGCGGTCTCGGTGGTCCTCGATCACCCGCATGCCGACGCGGTGACGGCCGATCGGCTGCGCGAGCGGACCCGGCATTGCGACGCCCTGGTGGCGGTGGGCTCCGGCACGCTCAACGATCTCTGCAAATACGTCAGCCACGCCGACGGCCGGCCTTGCGCCGTGTTCGCGACCGCCCCCTCGATGAACGGCTACGTCACCAGCACCGTCTCGATCACCAAGGGCGACTACAAGCTCAGCCTGCCGGCGCATGCGCCGATGGGCGTATTCTACGATCTCGAGATTCTGGCCGCAGCCCCGCCGCGGATGATCCGGGCGGGGCTGGGTGACGCGATCTGCCGGGGCGTGGCCCAGGTCGACTGGCTGTTCTCGCATCTGCTGTTGAACACGCCCTATTACGAGAGCCCGTACGATCTGCAGCTGGTCGACGAGCCGGCGTTGTTTGCCGCAGCCCCTCGGCTCATGTCGGGCGATCTCGACGCGATGGTGGCACTGGTCAACATCCTGACCCTCGGCGGGCTCGGGGTGGTGGTCTCCGGCACCAGTCATTCCGGCTCGATGGGCGAGCACGGGATCAGCCACTTCATCGACATGTTCGCCAAGCCGCATCCGGGCTCGCTGCACGGCGAGCAGGTCGGGATCGCGACCCTGACCATGGCCCGGCTGCAGTCGATGCTGTTGGCCGAGGCGACGCCGCCTGTCTTGCTGCCGGTGCCGATCGATGCGGCGGTGCTCGAGGCGCGCTACGGTGAGAAGGCGGCTTCGTGTGTCGCCGCGCTCGAGGCCAAGGCGCTCGGCGGCGAGCGGCTCGAGGATGTCAACGCCCGGCTCGAGCGCCATTGGGACGAGTGGCGGCGGGCCTTGGCCCGGTTGGTCGTGCCGCCGGTCAGGCTCGAGGCGACCCTGGCGGCCGCCGGGGCCGCGATAAGGCCCGGCGATCTCGGCATCGATCCGGATTTCTACCGCACGGCCGTCGGCCATGCGCACGAGATCCGCGATCGCTTCGGCTTTCTCGATCTGGCGGCGCTGACCGGCCGGCTGGAATCGTTCGCCGCGACCGAGGGATAGGGCACGGCGATGGCCACCGTTCTCGTCTTGGGCGCCGGGGTGATGGGCAGTGCGTTCACGCTGCCGCTGGTCGATGCCGGCTGCGCGGTGCGGCTGGTCGGGACCCATCTCGACCGCGAGCTGATCGCCGGGGTGCGGCGCAATCGGGTGCATCCCCGGCTGCGCGCCCCGTTGCCCGAGCCGGTGCAGAGCTTTCGGCACGACGAGCTGGCCCGGGCGTTGGACGAGACGGTCGATCTCGTGGTCCTGGGCGTCAGCTCGGCCGGAATCGACTGGGCGATCGAGCAGCTCCGGCCGCTCATGCCGGCCCGGCTGCCGATCCTGCTCTTGACCAAGGGGTTGACGGCCGACGGGCGGACGATCGGGATTCTGCCGGATCCGGTCGAGGCGGCGCTCGGCTGCCCGACCGGTGCCGTGGGCGGGCCCTGCATCGCGGGTGAGCTGGCGGTCCGCCGGCAGACCAGCGTCGTCGTCAGCTTTCGCGATCCGGCGCTGACCGAGCGCGTGCTCGGCATGCTGGCCGCACCCTATTATCACGCCCGGGCGGGCGGCGATCTGGTCGGCACCGAGGTTTGCGCCGCCTTCAAGAACTTCTTCGCGCTCGGCATCGGTGCGGCCCAGGGCATGCTGGATATGGCCGAGCCGGCGGTGAACGATGCCCGCATGCACAACCCGGCGGCCGCATTGTTCGAGCAGTCGGCGTTGGAGCTCGGCCGGTTGAACAGGGCGCTGGGCGGCCAACGGGAGAGCGTGCAGGGTCTCGCCGGGGTGGGCGATCTCTACGTCACCGTGCAGGGCGGGCGGAACAGCCGGATGGGCCGGCTGTTGGGTGCCGGCTGGGTCTATTCGCGGGCCAAGGCCGAGCGGATGGCCGAGGACACGGTGGAGGGGGCGGAACTGGCGCTCGCGGTCGGGCCCACGCTCGAGGCGATGTTCGACGACGGCCGGCTCGATCCGGACGATCTGCCCTTGACACGTGCGATCCTGCGGGCGATCCGCGATGATGTGCCGTTGACATTCACGTGGCAAGACTTTCATCATCGGCAGCAGAGGGACAATTGACCATGGCGAAGCGCGAAGTCGTCATCGCCGCCGATCACCTGGGTTTGCCGCTCAAGGATGCGCTCAAGGCGCATCTCGAGGCGCAGGGGCTCGCCGTCGTCGACATGGGGGTCAATGCGGCCGAGCCGGTCGACTACCCGGATCTCGGCCGGGCGCTGGCCGAGCGGATTTCGGCCCAAGAGTTCGAGCGCGGCATTCTCGTCTGCGGCACCGGGGCCGGCATGGCGATCACCGCCAACAAGGTGCCGGGGGTGCGCGCCGTCTGCGTCAACGATCCCTACACGGCCGAGCGCGCGATCGCCTCCAACAATGCGCAGGTGATCACGCTGGGGGCGCAGATCACCGGCCCCTCGGTCGCCAAGATGCTGGTCGATATCTGGCTCGCGAACGAGTTTCAGGCCGAGCGCTCGGGTGCCAAGGTGGCCAAGATCGACGCGGTCGACGCGGACTATCGCCAGACCCGGAGCCCGGCCGCCTGAGCGGCGGGCGGCCCTGATGGAGAGCCTGCCCTTCGACACCGCCGAGCAGCAGCGCACCCGGATCGCCTGGCTCTACTACGTCGAGGGGCTGACCCAGAGCGAGATCGCCGATCGGGTGGGGCTCAGCCGGGTCCGGGTCAATCGCGAGCTCGCCATCTGCCGCGAGCGCGGCATCGTGCAGATCCGCATCAATGCCAAGCTCGCCCCCTGCATCGCCCTGGAGCGGCAGCTGGTCGAGCGGTTCCGTCTCAAGGACGCCGTGGTGGTGCCGACGCCGGAGGATTCGAGCCAGCTGCCGGCGGTGATCGGCATGGCGGCGGGGGAATACGTCTCGGATCGGCTGACTGGCGGGATGAGCATCGGGGTCGCCTGGGGGCGGACCATGCTGGGATCGTTGAAGGCGATCGAGCGGCGCGCGCTCGACGGGCTCGCGGTGGTCTCGCTGATCGGCGGGCTGACCCGGGCCTCGGCCATCAACACCTACGAGACCGCGTCCCGCTTCGCCGATCTCTTCGGTGCGGATTGCTATTACCTGGCGGCACCCACCTTCACCTCCTGCGCCGAAAGCCGGACGATCTTCATCGAGCAGGCGGCGATCGGCGATGTCCTGGAGCGCGCGCGGCAGATCGACATGGCGCTGGTGAGCGTCGGCTCGATGGCCACGGGCTCGACCATGCGAAAGCTCGAGCTGCTGACCCAAGAGGAGGCGGAATCGCTGATCGCGGCCGGTGCGGTCGGCGATTGCCTGGCCCATTTTCTCGATGCCGAGGGGCGGCTGGTCGATCACCAGATGAACCGGCGGGTGATCGGCCTCGCGCCGCACGAACTGGCCGGGGTGCCGACCTCGATCCTCGCCTCGGGCGGGCCGGCCAAGGCCGCGATCATCAAGGCCGTGGTCAAGGCCGGCTACATGAACGTGGTGATCACCGACGAGGCGAGCGCCCAGCATCTCCTGGCCGACGACTGACGGTGCGCGCGTGGCGGCGCTCGGCCCTGGAGGGCAGCCGATGACGGCCGATCTCGAGCGGGAGCTGATCGACTGGCTGGTGGCGGCCGGGCTCGGCAGCCCGGACGAGCAGACCCTGCTCGACGGTTTCTGCGGGCGCCTGAACGAGGCCGGCTTCGGCATCTCGCGCGCCTATATCGCGTCGGAGATCCTGCATCCGCTGCACGACGCCCGGGGTTTCGTCTGGCAGGCCACGGGCTCGGCGCGGGAGGACTACGCGCACGACGCGGGGCCGCAACGCCGGGCCGACTGGCGGCAAAGCCCGCTCTTCTACATCGTCGACAACGGGTTGCCGCAATTGCGGCTGCGCCTCGACGACAGCCTCGAGCCCGGCCGGTTCCCGCTCCTCGAGCGGCTGCGGGGCGAGGGTGGCACCGACTATCTGGCCCTGGCGCGGCGCTTCGGCCGGGGCCGGGCGTTCGGTGACTTCGACGGTATCGTGAGCTCCTGGACGACCCGGCGGCCGGGTGGCTTCGACGACACCCAAATCCGCCTGCTCGAGCGTTGCATGGCGCCCTTGTCGCTCGGCTTCAAGACGATCAGCACGCTCGATACCGGCCGCACGTTGATGCGTACCTATCTCGGCCACGACGCCGGGGCGCGGGTGATCGCGGGCGACATCCGGCGGGGCGAGGCGCAATCCATCGAGACGGTGCTCTGGGCCAGCGATCTCAGGGGCTTCACCCGGCTCGCCGACACCGTCGAGGCGACGGTGTTGATGGGCCTGCTCAACAGCTATGCCGAGGAGTTGGTGCGCGCGGTCGAGGCGCATGGCGGCGACGTGCTGAAATTCATGGGTGACGGCATCCTCGCCGTCTTCCCGGAGAGCCCGGCGGGTGGCCAGTGCGGCCGGGCGCTAGAGGCGGCGCTGCTCGCCCGGGAGCGGGTCGGAGCGCTCAGCCGGACGCGGGCGGCAGCCGGCCTGCCGGTCACCGATTTCTGCCTCGGCCTGCACCGCGGCACGGTGCTCTACGGCAATATCGGCAGCCCGGAGCGGCTGGATTTCACGGTGATCGGCCCGGCGGTGAACGAGGTGGCGAGGCTCGAGCAGATGTGCCGCTCGCTGGAGCAGCCGGTGGTGGCATCCTCGGCCTTCGCCGATGCCTGCGGCGCGGAGCGGCGGCATCTGGTGTCGCTCGGCCGCTATGCGCTCAAGGGCGTCGGCCGGGCGCAGGAGCTGTTCACCATCGATCCCGAGTGGCGGG
>SLRI01000048.1 GCA_007131045.1 Rhodospirillales bacterium | reverse complement strand
TTCGGCGATCGTGCGTGCATTGCCCTCGCCCTGCGTCTGGGTCTTCCCCTCCTGACCAGCGATCGCGCTTGGGCCAAGCTCGACCTGGGCGTGCCAGTGGAAGTAATCCGCTAGGTGGACATCCTCGACATCCTGCTGCAGACGAGCTTTTGGGCCGCCACGCTTCGGATCGCCACGCCCTTGATCTTCGGTGTACTCGGCGAATTGATCTGCGAGCGCGCCGGCGTGCTCAATCTCGGCATCGAAGGCATCATGACCATAGGGGCGATGTCCGGCTGGCTCTTCGTCTATCTGGGCTTCGACCTCTGGACCGGCATCCTGCTCGCGGCTTGTGTCGGGGCCGCCTTCGGCCTCTTGCACGGTGCCTTGACCGTGCCCTTGGGCCTCTCGCAGCACGTCACCGGCATCGGCATCACGCTGCTCGCCACCTCGCTCGCCTACTTCACCTACCGCATGCTGCTCCCCGACGTCGCCAGCCCGCCGCGCATCATCCCCTTCCAGCCGCTCGACCCCGACTGGCTCTTGGCCGTCCCCTTCTTCGGCCCCGTCCTCGGCCAACAGACGGCGCTGACTTGGCTCGCCCTCCTCCTGGTGCCCGCCATCGCCTACGTGCTCTACCGCACGCCGCTGGGCCTGGCGGTGCGCACCTGCGGCGAGAACCCGGCCGCAGCCGAGGCGCAAGGCCTCGACGTCTATCTGCTGCGGATCGGCGCACTGATGGTCGGCAGTGCGCTGATGGCCGTGGGCGGCGCCTTTCTCACCCTTTCCGCCTTCAACGCCTTCTTCTTCGAGATGGTCGCCGGCCGCGGCTGGATCTGCATCGCCTTGGTCGTCTTCGCCTCGTGGGTCCCCTGGAAGGCGCTCCTCGGTGCCCTGCTCTTCGGCGCCTTCGACGCTTTTCAGGTCCGCCTGCAGCAGGTCGTCGGCGGGGCCGTGCCCTACCAATTGTTCTTGATGATGCCCTACCTTCTCAGCATCCTGGCTCTCGTGGTCATGGCGCGCCGGGCGTCCTACCCGCAGGCTCTCATGCGACCCTACATCAAGGGGCAACGCTAACCGCCCGAAAGCCGGGCCAAAGATAAGGACACGTGCCGTTGCAGGCCGATCTGATCATCCAGAACGCCACGCTGTCGGACGGGCGGACCGGCCAGGACATCGTCATCGCCCATGGCATCGTCCAGGCCATCGGCCCCGGCATCGACGCCGCGGCGCACGAGGTGATCGATGCCGAGGGCCGGCTGGTCACCCCGCCCTTCGTCGACTGCCACTTCCACATGGACGCGACGCTATCGCTCGGCCTGCCCCGCCTCAACCAGTCCGGCACCCTGCTCGAGGGCATCGCCCTCTGGGGCGAACTCAAGCCGCTCTTGACCCATGAGGCGGTGATCGAGCGGGCGCTGGCCTATTGCGACATCGCCGTGGCGCAAGGCATCGGCGCCATCCGCTCCCATGTCGACGTCTGCGACGACCGGCTCTTGGGCGTCGAGGCCCTGCTCGAGGTCAAGCGACAGGTCGCCCCCTATCTCGACCTGCAGCTCGTGGCCTTCCCGCAGGACGGCCTCTACCGCTCGCCGACGGCACGAGAGAACCTCGTGCGCGCCCTCGACCTCGGCGTCGAGGTCGTCGGCGGCATCCCGCATTTCGAGCGCACCATGGAGGACGGCCGGCGCTCGGTGGTCGACCTCGTGGCCATTGCCGCCGAGCGCGGCCTGATGGTCGACCTGCATTGCGACGAGACCGACGACCCCAACTCCCGCCACATCGAGACCCTGGCCGCCGAGACGCAAAGGCTCGGCATGGCGGGCCGGGTCGCCGGCTCGCACCTCACCTCGATGCACGGCATGGACAACTACTATGTCGCCAAGCTGATCCCGCTGATCGCCGAGGCCGGTGTCGCCGCCATCGCCAACCCTTTGATCAACATCGCGATCCAGGGCCGTCACGACAGCTATCCCAAGCGCCGCGGCCTGACCCGCATCGCCGAGCTCGAGGCCGCCGGCGTGCCGGTTGCCTTCGGCCACGACTGCGTCATGGACCCCTGGTACTCGCTGGGCTCGGGCGACATGCTCGAGGTGGCCCACATGGCGATCCACGCCGCCCACCTCACCTCGCAGGACGCCATGCGCAGCACCTTCGCCGCCGTGACCACCGTGCCCGCCGCCATCCTCGGCCTCGAGGGCTACGGCCTGGCGCCGGGCAACCCGGCCCACCTCGTTCTCCTCGATGCGAGCGACCCGATCGAGGCGATCCGCCTGAAGGCCAACCGCCTCGCCGTCGTCCGCCACGGTGCCATCGTCGCCCGCACCCCTCCCCGCCTCGCCGAGCTCGACCTCGAGGGGCGCCCCCGTGAGGTCTCGTTGCGCCGGCAGCGAGCGGCGAGCTGAGCGGCGAAAAACGACCACGCGCTAACCCGCCGTTAAGCTCCTTTCGTCATCCTCGCTCGGAGCAGCAGGGGATGATCGAATGCACTACACGGATGACAGCGACGAGACGGCGCGGCTCGCGGCCAATCAACGCGCCTTTACCCGCTTCGCCTGGCTCTTCGGCTGCGTGCTCGCCCTGTCGCTCAGCGTGCCGGATCTCTTCTTTGCCGCGACCATCAGCTCGTTCACCGCCCTCGCCGCCGGCATTATTGCGACGATCGCCCTCTTTGCCCGTGAACATCTCTTGGCGCCGCACTTGTCACGCTGGGATATCGCCGCCGCCCTTTATGCCGTCAGTCTGTTCTCCGGCCTGTTCGTCGATCTCGAGGCGATTTCATTACACCTGACGATGCAAGAAACTCTCGGGCGCTGAAAAATGTTCTACGGGCTAGCGTTGCTCCATTTTCGCCACTCTGGAAATTCGTTATCAGACAATCTGCTGCACTGCCGAAGACTTGGTCAGAATGAGCAAGATTCCGGCGGTCGCCGATCAAGCCGGCGGCACCCTTTCAAGGTGTCCGATTGAGAGCGGGGCTGGGCGCGCCCGAGGGGGCGACCGGCTGCCGAAGGCGCCGGCGGCACGCGGCATCGGCTGGCGCGATTGCCACAATATCCGCTGCTTTCGAGCATTTCGAGCGTCCCGTGCGGCCGCGGAGCACCAGCGTGGAAGGTTCGCTCGCGAACCATTTTCGGTCCCTGGTGACCGCAGCTGCACATTTGTTGTCACCGGCTTTCATTTTTGCGCTTGGCGTTAACAGGAAAGTCTGTCATCAACCGTGATCGGCGCGACCCTCGCCCCGTCAATGAAAACAATAAGCGACACGACTGTAACGAACTGATGCTCGCCTTCACACGCACCGACCTCGAACGACTGTTCCCAGAAACCATCTGGCTCAAGGCGGAAGGTCTTGTCGTCGACGGCGCTGTCGTCGACGTGAATGTCGAACGGGACGGCAAGTCGATCACCGGCCAGATCAAGGGCCAGCGCCGCACGCCCTATCTCACCCGGATCAAGATCGCCAACGGCCGCGGCGGCCGGGTTCGGCTGTCGAGCACCTGCTCCTGCTTCTACCCGGAATGCGAGCACGCGGCGGCGACGCTCTTGGGCCTGCTCGACCAGTCGACCGGCATCGACCCGGAGGACGGCTCGGTCGTCGTCGATGCGGAGCTCGAGAGCTGGATCGCCGCGGTCAACGCCGCCACGCGCAACGGTCATGCCGAGGCGACCGACGTCATCCTCTACCTCCTGGAGCCCGCCCAGCGCTCCTGGCGTGACGGCGGCCTCGCCCAGCCGGTGTCGCTGCAGACGGTGCGCGCCAAGCGCATGCGCTCGAATGCCTACGGCCGCGAGAACGCGGTGGCGATCGCCAATCTTCTAGCCGATCCGGCCCCTTCCTATGTCGGGCTGGAGGACCAGGTGATCGGGCGGATGCTCGGCGGCGGCAGCGGCCAGGCCCGCCGCCTTTCGACCCGCGCCGATGCCGAAACGCTGATCCGCGCACTCGAGACCGGCCGCTGCCATTGGCGCAACGCCGCCAGCCCCGCCTTGCGCCATGTCGCCGAGCCGCGCCGCGGCAGCTTCACTTGGCGCTTCGACAGCGAGGGGCAGCAACATCTCGTCTGCGAGCTCGACGGCGGCAATGACGACATCGTCATCGTGGCGCTCGGCGAGCCCTGGTACATCGACATCGCCAATGCCGCGGTCGGCCGGGTGCAGACCGGCATCACGGCCGCGCTCGCCGGCCATCTGGTGAGCGCCCCTGCGATCCCGGCCGCAGCCGCCAGCATCGTCCGGCAACGCCTGATGCCGTCGGCCGAGCGCCTGCCGCTGCCCGAGCCCTTGAAGAAGCGCGAGCGGCTGGAGACCCGGCCGACGCCGATCCTCTTCCTCCACTGCCCGTCGCTGATGGTCCACAAGGGCACCGGCTGGCGGCGCGAGGAGCAGGAGGTCGACTGCCCCTTGGCCCGCGTCGCCTTCGACTATGCCGGGGCCGAGATCGGCTGGCAGGACGGCCGGCCCGAGCTCAACCACGTCCAGGACAACCGCCTGCTGGTGCTGCCCCGCGACACCGTGGCCGAGGTCCAGGCGATCGAGCGGCTCAACCAGCTGGGCTTGCAGCCCCTGGGCCCGACCGGCCTCGGCCGCTTCGCGCCCGAGCAGCTGCGCCAAGATTTCACTTTCGAGGAGGACGACGACGACGACGTTGCCGTCCGCTGGGTCGAGTTCAACCATATCGACGTGCCCAAGCTCAAGGCCGGTGGCTGGCGCGTCGTCTTCGACGAGACCTATCCTTTCCAGGTGATCGACAAGCCGCCCGCCTGGGACCTCGAGCTCAACGATTCGGGCATCGACTGGTTCGAGCTCGACGTCGGCATCGAGCTCGACGGCGAGCGCATCGCCATCTTGCCGGTGCTCCTCGACCTCTTCCAGCGCTCGCCCGAGGACATGACGCCAACCGCGCTTGCCGCCTACGGCGAGGAGCCGGTCTACGGCAACCTGCCCGACGGCCGCCTCTTGCCGATCCCGGCCGCCCGCCTCAAGGCCATGCTCGAAGCCCTCTACGAGCAGTTCGCCACCGGCAAGCTCGACGCCAAGGGCCGGCTCAAGCTGGCCCCGGCCGAGGCCTCGAGGCTCGCGGTCATCGACCGCAGCCTGACCGATGACGAGATCGTCTGGCGCGGCGGCGAGCGGATCCTCGATCTGGCGCGACAACTCGGCGACAACGACCGCATCCCCGATGTCAGGCCGCCCAAGGGCCTCCTGGCCACCCTTCGCCCCTACCAGGCGCAGGGCCTGAGCTGGCTGCAGTTCCTGGGCTCGGTCGGCCTCTCGGGCGTGCTCGCCGACGACATGGGCCTCGGCAAGACGCTGCAGACCCTGGCGCACATCCTCAAGCTCAAGGAGGACGGCCGGCTGGAGCGGCCGGCGCTGATCGTCGCCCCCACCTCGCTGATCCCGACTTGGCGCAGCGAGGCCAGGAAGTTCGCGCCGGCGCTCGACATGCTGACGCTGCACGGCAACAACCGCGGCGATCTCTTTCGCCGTATCGAGAAAAGCGACATCGTTCTCACCAGCTACGCGCTGATGCTGCGCGACCGCGACCAGCTGATCAAGCGGCGCTGGCGGGTGATCGTGCTCGACGAGGCGCAGGCCATCAAGAACCCGGCGACCAAGCTCGCCAAGGTCGCCTGCGAGCTCCAGGCCGACCACAAGATCGCCCTTTCCGGCACGCCCATGGAAAACCACCTGGGCGAGCTCTGGTCCGTCTTCCACTACCTGATGCCGGGCTTTCTGGGCGATCGCGAGACCTTCCGCCGGGTCTTTCGCACGCCGATCGAGAAGGACGGCAACGCCGACCGGCAGTCCCTGCTCGGCCAGCGCGTCCGCCCCTTCCTCTTGCGCCGGACCAAGGAGGAGGTGGCGTCCGAGCTGCCGCCGAAGAGCGAGTTCATCCGCGAGATCGAGCTTTTGGACGAGCAGCGCGACCTCTACGAGAGCGTGCGCCTGGCCATGCACGCCCGCGTTCGCGAAGAAATCGAGCAGCGCGGCCTCGCCCGCTCCAACATCGCCATCCTCGAGGCCTTGTTGAAGCTCAGGCAGATCTGCTGCGACCCGCGGCTCTTGAAGAAGCGCGAGGGCGCGGCGCCGGCGAGTGCCAAGTACGAGATGCTGATGAGCATGCTCGAGGGCATGGTCGAGACCGGCCGGCGGATCATCGTCTTCTCGCAGTTCGTCGAGATGCTGGAGTTGATCGAGGACGGGCTGAAAGAGCTGAAGATCGGCTACACCACGCTCAGCGGCCGCACCCGCGACCGCGAGACGCCGGTCAAGCGCTTCCAGGCCGGCGACGTCCCGGTCTTCCTGATCAGCCTCAAGGCCGGCGGCACCGGGCTGACCCTGACCCGGGCCGACACAGTCATTCACTACGACCCCTGGTGGAACCCCGCGGTCGAGGCCCAGGCCACCGACCGGGCGCACCGGATCGGCCAGGACAAGACCGTCTTCGTCTACAAGCTGGTCTCGTCCGGCACCGTCGAGGAGAAGATGGTCGAGCTGCAGGAGCGGAAGAAGAGCCTGATCGAAGGCGTCCTCGGCGGCGTCAAGGGCGCCGGCCTCGGCCTCACCGAAACCGACATCGAAGCCCTCTTCGCCCCACTGCCCGACTGATCCAAGCCGAACCGGCGACCATCGATCGTGGGTATATAGGCCTAGTCGTGGCCGCCTCTCGATCAGCGCGCGAGCTCGTTCGGCGAAACCGCCCCCACGCCGAGCCCGAGCCACGACTCGCGCGCTATCTCGTTTCGCCGTGCCAACCTACCGTCATCACGAGTTTTTCCCACACTGCCCGCGATAAGCTGTCATCCCAGCAACCGTGGTTTTATCAGACGCCGTGCTGCGGGTTTCACGGCTTGTTGTCTCTGACCATGGCGTTGAGGGTGACGATCATGGTGCGCATGACGGCGACGATGGCGAGCTTTTTGGGTTTGCCGCTGGCGATGAGGGCTTGGTAGCGGGCCTCGAAGGGGTTGTCTTTGGCGCGGATGGCGCTGACGGTGGCCATGTAGGCGACGTTGCGGACTTGGCCTCTGCCGCCTTTGATGACGCGCTGATTTTCTCCGAGTCCACTGTCCCTGGCGACGGGTGCGAGGCCGACGCCGCGCGGGGCTGCGGGGTCCCCACGGCCCCGCAGGGTGCGGCGATCTGGCGGCGGTCGAGGGTGCCGAGCTCGGGCAGCTCGGTGATCAGTGTGAGCGCCAATATACGGCCGCAACCGCGCATCGTCATCAGCAGCTCGACGGTGGCCTTCAGGTCGCCGTGGGCATTGACGTGGGCGTCGATCGTTTTGTCCAACCCCTTGAGCCCTTTGCATGACTGCCAACCCGCTGTTATGATACGACAAATCGAGCTGGAGGTGGCGGTTCATGCGGGTTGACTTCGGGCAGGGTAATCTGGTCGAGGCGTTTGTCCGGCAGC
>SLRI01000610.1 GCA_007131045.1 Rhodospirillales bacterium | reverse complement strand
TGGCGGACCTGGGCGTGCGCCACGGCGTGGCCCGCCTCGCGCAGCCGATCGACCGCACTCTCGATCGCTCCCCGGGTCGAGCCCCAACCGAGAATCAAGACATGATCACCCGCCGAGCCGGCCTCGAGCCGCTGCTCGGGAACGTCCTCGGCGATACCCTCGATCTTGAGCCGGCGGAAATCGGTCATCGTCTGATGGTTGCGGGGGTCGTAGGAGATGTCGCCGGTCTTGTCGGCGCGCTCGATGCCGCCGATCCGATGCCGCAGCCCGGGCGTACCCGGCGGCACCCAGGCCCGGGCCAGGGTCGACGGATCACGGGCATAGGGCTCATAGCGCTCGGGATCGGCGCCCTCCCGGACCGGACCACCCTGGCGGACCGCAAACGGCTCGATCGCGGCCAGATCGGGGACCAGCCAGGGCTCGCTCGCATTGGCGAGAAAGCCGTCGGTCAGCAGCATCACCGGCGTCATGTAGTGGGTAGCGAGACGCACGGCCTCGATCGCGACCGCGAATCCGTCGCCCGGCGTGGCCGCTGCCAGCACCACCAGCGGCGCATCGGCGTTGCGGCCGAGCACCGCCTGGAACAGGTCGGACTGCTCGGTCTTGGTCGGCAGGCCGGTCGAGGGGCCACCGCGCTGCGCGTCGATCACCACGAGCGGCAGCTCGGTCGCGATCGCGAGGCCGAGCGCCTCGGTCTTGAGCGCAATGCCGGGACCGGAGCTGCCGGTGACGCCGAGCTTGCCGGCATAGGACGCACCGATCGCGGCACAAACGGCGGCGATCTCGTCCTCGGCCTGAAAGGTGCGCACGCCGAAACTGCCGAGCCGGGCCAGGGCGTGCAGGAGAGCCGAGGCCGGGGTGATCGGATAGGAGCCGTAGAAGAGCTCGACCCCGGCCAGCCTGCCGCCGGCGACCAGGCCGTAGGCCAAAGCCTCGATTCCGGTGACCGTGCGGTAGCGGCCGGGCGGCAGCGGCGCCGGCTGGCCCGCGGCCAGGACCTCGGGCTGACGCGGCAGCTCGGCCGTCTCGCCATAGGCATGGCCGGCATCGAGGGCTGCGAGGTTGGCGTCGCGCACCAATGGCTCGTCCCTGAAACGCTCCTCGATCCAGCCCCGGGTCGCGGCCCGCGGCCGGCCGGTGAGCCAGAGCACGAGGCCCAGCGTCCAGAAGTTGCGCGCCCGGTTGGCATCGCGATTGCCCACACCCAAGGGCTTGACCGCCGCCTGGGTCAGCTTGGTGATGTCGATCGCCATGACCCGGAACGGGTCGAGGTCGTGACCTTCGAGCGGGTTGCTGGCGTAGCCGGCCTTCTTCAGGTTGCGCTCGCCGAAGGCGGCGGTGTCGACGATCAACGTGCCCGACGGGCGCAGATCCTCGAGATTGACCTTGAGTGCCGCGGGGTTGAGGGCGACCAGCACGTCGAGCTGGTCCCCGGGAGTCCTGACCCGCCTGCCGCCGAACTGGATCTGGAAGGCCGAGACGCCGAAGGTGGTGCCCACGGGGGCTCGGATCTCGGCCGGAAAGTCCGGGAACGTGGCGAGATCGGCACCACCGAGCGCGGCTTCCTGGGTGAAGCGGCTGCCGGTCAGCTGCATCCCGTCGCCACTGTCGCCGGCGAACCGCACCACCAGGGCCGTGCCGCCGCGCGAGCCCGACTTCTCAGTGGTGGTCTCGTGCACGGGTCGCCGCAATTCGTTCATCGTTGCCATCCGGCCTTCGCTCGGCTCGCTTCGCTCATACGAAGGCACATGATATACGCGAGCCGCCGCCGCAAGTCACGACGGCGTGGTTTCACGAGAGCTTGGCCAAGAGGACGAGGAACTGCCGCCGCTGCGTGGCGGTGAGCGGGGCCAGCGTCTCCTCGGTGATGGCGTGGCCCTCGGCGACCAGCCGCTCGGCCAGCGCCAGGCCCTCCGGGGTCAGCGCCAAGACCTTGCGCCGCTTGTCGTCGTCGCTGCCGGAGCGGTCGACCAGGCGGCGGCGCAACAGCCGCAGGATTACACCCTGCACAGTATTGGGGTCCATCGCGGTCTGCCGGCCGAGCAGGTTCTGCGACAAGGGCCCCGCCTCGCGCAGCCGCATCAAGACGGCGAACTGCAGAGGCGTCAGGTCGAAATCGGCGAAGCGCCTGGCGAACAGCGCCGTGTGACGCTGGTTGGCGCGGCGCAGCAGATGGCCGACCTGCTGGTCGAGAACATACTCGTCGGTCTCGATATGCATGACGCTTCCCGCACAATGTCCACCGCTTCTGCCAAGCGGCGCACGTTCCGGCAAGTCATCCGGGCGGGCAAGCCCTTCGGGCGGGCAAGTCCTCCGACCAGCCGACCCTAGCCGCCGTTCGGCTTTTCGGCCGCCGGCTCCGGCTGGACGGTGATGCGAAAAGCGGCCGAGCCCGCGGGCTCGCGCCAGAACGAGAGGGCGGCGTATTTCTGGAACAGATCGGGCGGCAGAATGGTCCGCCTGGGCGTGAAGGCCACCTTGCGATTGACGGTATGCAGGCCCGGCGTGGCGAGCTGCGCATCGAAGGCCGGCTCGGCGTACTCGACATTGCCGAAATCATGCGCGAACGCCGGCTCGCCCAGGAACTCGTAGATCAGCTTCAGGGTCTCGGCCGGGCGTTGCGCCAGTATGTCGTATTCGAGGATCAACAGCGACCGGCCGTGCTCGCCGTAATAGGCCTCCTTCAGCGCCGACCAGGCGAAGCCGACCATCCGGTCGCGATGCGCCAGTGCGTCCACCCGGCTGAAGACGGTGGCCCGCTCCTCGGCATTGGCGAAAAGCCGGGACGGCTCGAACGCGTTCCGGCGGACCAGCCGCTCGATACTGTCCATGACCCAGGCGACGCTGCGCACGCAGCAGATCACCTTGGCCTCGGGAAACAGCGACAGCAGTGTCGGCAGCCGGGCACACCAGAGCCGGTTGGTATCGAAGATGACCGCCTTGTCCTCCTGCCCGCGATAGTAGCACTCGAAAAGACTGGCCAGGAGCTCCTTCTTCTGCGCCTCGTCGATGAACAGCGCCGTCTCGTTGCCCGGCCCCATCGCATTCAGCATCACATTGAAGAGCTGGCCCACAGGACTGGTCATCGCCGCATGAAACTGCGGATTCTGCCGGAGAATGGCGGCGAGCAGCGTCGAGCCCGAGCGCGGCAGACCAGAGATGAAGTGCAGGCGGGTGGTCATCGTCATGCGACCTCGTCAGCAGAGTTGATGTCGGGAGAGCTCGAGCGATTTATTTCCCCCCTTGGTTGGCCAAAATAAATCCGTGTTTCTACTTGCAGTCCAACCCGCACCTTGCGACAGTCGAAAGAAGTTGCAGCGGCCGGTGGGTCGGCAGGCCCGGTTGCAATCATTCGATGTTTCGAGCGCGAGAATCGACCATGCCCGAGAACGGCACGACCGTCGACCCCAGCCGGCCGGAGTCGACGCGGCACGAATACCTCTCGACCAGCCCGGCCCCACCGCCGCCCCTGGCGCTGGTCAGCGCGCCGCAAGCGAGCCTGGTCGTCACCACCCTCGACGACGTGGTCGATGCCACCGACGGCGTGCTCTCGCTGCGCGAGGCGGTGACCCTCGCCAACGCCAGCCCCGGCCTCGACACCATTACCTTCGCCGACGCGCTTCGCGGCGGCACCATCCGCCTCGTGCTCGGCGACCTCGAGATCACCCGAGACCTGGTGATCGACGGCGATCCCTCGAACAGCGGCAGCGCCGGCATCGTCATCGATGGCAGCGGCGGAGCCTCGGCCGAGGACGGCCTGATCGCCTTCACGCTCGCGGGCGTGACCGCGCGCTTCGAGGACCTGACGATCGCGGGCGGCGGCTTTGCCGGCATCCGTGCTACCGATACCGATCTCACGATCGAACGGGTCGCCATTCGCGATATCAACGGCGATCAGGCCTTCGGCTTCGGCATCGACGCCACCGCCGGCCGCATCGACGTCCTCGACTCGCTCATCGGCTACAACACCAGCCCGAACCTCGCGGCCAGCGTGCGTATCGACGGCACGACGCTGCTCGTCGAGAGCAGCCAGTTCGTCGGCAACACCGGCGAATACGGCTTCGGCATCCTGGGCAGCGGCGACGTGGTCGTGCAGAACAGCACCATCGCCGACAACGGCGCGATCACCGGCGCCGGGATCGATGTCCAGGGAGACGTTGTCGTCGAGAGCAGCACCTTCGCGGGCAACGGCAGCCGCGACGGCATCGGCCCCTCGAGCGCCATCCGGGTCGACGGCGCGCTGCAGCTGATCAACAGCACTATCGCCGACACGCGGACGACCGGCGTTGCCGTCTACGGCGCCGGCGGTGCGGCGATCGGCATCGAGGCCGGCGGCACGGCCCGGATCGTCAACAGCACGATCACCGGCTCGTACCTATTCGGGCCGGACGGCACCCCGATCCCCGGCACCGCGATCTTCGTCGGCGCCGATGCCCGCGTGACGCTGTCCAACAGCATCGTCGACGACAGCGCCTATCTCGCCGGCGGCAGGCTCGAGCTCAACGGCCCGAACATCGTGCGGGACTACACCAGCGCGCCGGATGGCGGCAGCGGCATTTCCTACGTCATTTATCCAGGTACGCCGACGCTCTTCGGCGTCGATCCTGCGGAACTCTTCGCCACGACCAAGGAGATCGGCTCGAGCGGTGTGCGTGCCGGCGTCCTGGCGGACAACGGCGGGCCGACCGAAACCGTGGCGCTCAACCCCATTTTCGTCAACCCGGCCCTGGATGGCGGCAGAGCGGATCTGGCCCGCGACGCCGCCGGCGACCCGCTCGTGTTCGACCAGCGCGGCCCCGGCTTCTCCAGAAGTGTCGGCGGTGGCGTCGATCTCGGCGCCTTCGAGCTGGATACACCAACGGTGATACCCGACGAAGGCCTGGTCGTCACCACGCTCGACGACGTGGTCCGCGCCGACGGCCTCGTCTCCCTGCGCGAAGCGCTCGAGACCGCCAACCGCAACCCCGGCCTCGACACCATCACCTTCGACGAGAGCCTGCTGGGCGGGACCATCCTGCTCGAACTCGGCTCGCTGACGATCACCGACGATGTGGTGATCGACGGCGATCCGCTGGACCGTGGTGCCGGCGCAATCACCATCGACGGCGGGTTCGGCCTGACCAATATCCCCCCCTACACCCCGCTCGCCTATGGCTTCACGAGCTTCGTCGTCGATGGTGCCGCCGCACGCTTCGAAGATCTGACGATCGACAACAGTGGCTTTACCGGTATCTCGGCCGACTCCGCGACCCTCGAACTGGAGCGCGCCGCGGTGACGGGTACCCGATCGTACGCCAACGGCTACGGGATCCGCGGCAACGGCGCGCTCTCCTTGCGCGACAGCGCGATCATCGACAACAGTGGGATCGGCGGCGCCGGCATCCGTTTTGCCGGCGACGTCCTCGTCGAGCGCAGCACGATTTCGCGGAACGGCAGCGAATACGGCGGCGGCATGCGGGTCGTCGGTGACACACGCATCGTCGACAGCTCGATCTCGAACAATGGCGGCACGAACTCGGCCTATGGCGTGCACGCGGAAGGATCACTCTCGATCGACCGCTCCGCCTTCATCGGCAACGGTCAATACATCGGCAGCAACGATGGCAGCGCCATCCGGGTGAGAGGCGAACTGGTGCTGACCAACAGCACGATCGCCGACAGCGCGGTCGGGCTGCCTTCCCCCGGGTTCGGCTTCTTTGCCGCGGCCATCGGCATCGGGCCGGACAGCACGGCCGCGATCGTCAACACCACGCTGACCGGCTCCCGCTACGCCTTCGGCGACTACTCCCGCCCCGACCTCGGCACCGGGCTCTACGTCACACCGGGCAGCACGGTCACCCTCGCCAACAGCATCATCGACGACAGTGTCGTGGGCACCATCGCCAGCAACGGCGCCAACACCTTCCGTGAAACGTCGGTCGACGGCGCAAGCTCGGGCGACCGCCTCGGCGTCCGCGCCGAGGAACTGTTCGCAGCGACAACGGAACTGCGCAACACCGACATCCGCGCCGGCGTCGCCGCCGACAACGGCGGGCCGACACTCACCGTGGCCCTCCTCGACGACCCGGGCAACCCGGCGCTCGACGCGGCCAACCCGGCCGACGCGGTCGACAGTGCCGGCAATCCTCTCGCGTTCGATCAGCGCGGTACCGGGTTTCCGCGAGCCTTCGGCGAGGGGATCGATCTCGGTGCCTATGAGTTGCAAATTCTGCCCCCGCCCAATTTCGACCGCGGTCTGGTCGTGACCACGCTCGATGATGTAGTCTCCGTGAACGGCGAGATTTCACTGCGCGAGGCGGTACTAACGGCCAACGAGATTCCGGGCTTGAGCACCATCACCTTTGACGAGAGCCTGCTCGGCGGCACGATCACGCTCGAGAGCGGCTTACCGCTGATCACCGAGGACTTGATCATCGACGGAGATTCGGCCGATGGCGGTGCCGCAGGCATCGCGATTGCTGGAAGACTCGGCGCATTCGAGACTGACCTGCGCCTTGAAGACCTAACCCTTCAGGGTCCACTTGCGGGCTTAGGAGCCATCCGTTCGGCGGTGTCGCTCGATCGTGTCATCGTCGAAGGGCGCTACGGCAGCTATTATTCCGACGCGATCACTGGCAGTGGTTCGCTGAGTATAAATGACAGCATCATTCGGGATACTACCGGCGGCATTGTCGCGGCAATCCGATTTCAAGGCGATATTTCTATTTCTGACAGTGCAGTTTATGGAAACAGCGGAATTATTACCGAAACGATTTCAATTTTCGATGGCCAACTTTCCATCACCAATAGCACAATTTCGGGCAACTATGGCAGCATGTTAGCCTCAACGATCTGGGCAAGGGAGAAGGCCACGATCGAGAATTCGGAGATCAGCAATAATGGATCGGCATATGGGACCGCCGCGGTGGTTCGTAGCGGCGACGAGCTCGAGCTGATCAACAGCACCTTGGCCGGCAATCTGTTGGGTTCCCGCGAGCCTGTGTTCCCCTCCGGCGACTCGTCAGTGTTGCGCGTGGGGTCTGGCAATCAGGTGAGCCTCTTGAACTCGACGATCACGGGTTCGCGCCACGGCGACGCCGACCGGCCCGAGGATCCCAAACCTGCTGCCGGCGTACGGGTTATCGACACCGGCACGCTCAGTATCGTCAACAGCATCATTGACGAAGGCGTCGTCGGCCGCATCACCAGCAACGGTGCCAATACCTTCCGTGACACCGTTGTCGACGGCGCTCTGTCGAGTGACCGGCTCGGCGTGCGCGCTGAGGAACTCTTCGCCGTGACCGAGGAGATCGGCACGACCGACATCCGCGCCGGCATCGCCGCCGACAACGGCGGGCCGACCCGGACCGTGGCGCTCCTCGACGACCCGACCAACCCGGCGCTCGACGCGGCGAACCC
>SLRI01000403.1 GCA_007131045.1 Rhodospirillales bacterium | reverse complement strand
GCACCGCAGATCGCCTTGACCATGGTCGACTTGCCGGCACCGTTGTCGCCGATCACCGCCAGGATCTCACCCGGCAAGAGATCGAAATCGGCATGGTTCATGGCGACCACGCTGCCGTAGCGCTTGACCAGGTTGCGGCCACGCAGCACCGGGGTGGGCGACGGGGGCGGAACGGGCGCAGGGGTGTGGGTAGCCGTTGTCGTCGCCATCAGCCCGAAACCTTTCTCAGCCACTGGTCGATCGCGACCGCGATGATGATGAGAGCGCCCACGGCGAACTGCTGCCAGAGGACGTCGACGCCGGAGAGATTGAGCCCGGAGCGGAAGACCCCGACGATCAGGGCGCCCACCAGCGTGCCGATGATCGAGCCCCGGCCGCCGAACAGCGACGTGCCGCCGATTACGACGGCGGTGATCGCATCGAGATTGCCCTCGAAGAAGCTCTGCGGGCTGACCGAGCCCACCCGGCCGATGGCGACCCAGCCGGCAAAGGCGCAGAGGCCGCCGGCGACCGCGTAGACCGACATGAGCACCCGGTTGGTGTTGATGCCGGAGAGCGCTGCAGCCTCGCGGTCGTCGCCCACCGCATAGACGTGGCGGCCCCAGGCGGTCCAGTTCAGGACGTACCAGAAGACGATGAAGAGGATCAGCATCATCACCGAGCCGGTGGTGAACTGTGCCCCCATCAGGTTGAACGTGCCGCCGAAGACCTTCAAGAGCGGGGCGTGGATGTCGATGTCCTGGCTCCTGATGCTCTGCCCGCCCGAGAGCCAGAGGACCAGCGCAAAGAAGATCTTCCAAGTCCCCAGCGTGACGATGAAGGGCGGCAGCCGGAAGAGCGTGACGAGCCCGCCGTTGACGGCGCCGCAGGCGATGCCGCAGAGCAGGCCGATCGGGACGGCGATCACCGACGGGATGCCGAGATTGACCCCGAGCCCGCCCATCACCACGGTCGAGAGCACCATGATCGCCGCGACCGAGAGGTCGATGCCGGCGGTCAGGATGATCAGCGTCATGGCGATGCCGAGAATGCCGATGATCGTGACCTGCTGAACGATCAGTGTCAGGTTGAACGGGGTGAAGAAGTTGTTGGCGATCGAGCCGAAGATCAGCACGCTCACCAAGAGCACGATGACCGGCACCGCGGTCGGGTGCGAATGGAGAAAATGCTGGACCTGCTGGAGCAGACTGCGCCTGGGCTCGTCGAAGGTGGCGACCTCGGTGGCGCTGCCGGTCAGCGCCGCCTCGAAGTCCTGCATGGAGCGCCGCCCCGGCGCCCCGGTTGCCTCGGTCATCGGACCTGTCCTTTGGCCTGGGTGGCCGGTCGGAGGGAGCGCTGGCTCCCTCCGCTGGCACTCACGAGTGACGGTTGGTGGCCGGCCGCAGCCGGGCGTTCAATGCTGCGGATTCAGCCCCAGCACTTCTCGAGCCCCTCGGCCGAGCTGATCGATTCGAGACCATCGACCGGCTGGTCGGTGACCAGCTCGACCCCGGTGTCGAAGAAGTCGAGGCCGGGCGTGGGCTCGGGCAGGTCACCCTTGGTGACGTACTCGTGGATCGCCTCGACGCCGAGCGAGGCCATCAAGAGCGGAAACTGCATCGAGGTCGCCCCGATGATCCCCTCGGCCACGTTCTGCACGCCCGGGCAACCGCCGTCGATCGAGACGATCATCGCCTGATCGGCGAAGCCGAAGGAGCGCAGCGCCTCGTAGGCGCCGGCCGCCGCCGGCTCGTTGATGGTATAGACCACGTTGATTCCCTGATCGCGCATCAAGAGGTTCTCCATCGCCTGCCGGCCGCCGGCCTCGGCCCCTTGCGTGATGTCGTTGCCGACGATCCTCGGATCGTCCTCGTCCCGCATCCGGTTCGGGTCCTTCACATCCACACCGAAGCCGGTGAGAAAGCCCTGGTTCCTGGCGACATCGACCGTGATCTCGGCCTCGCTCAGGTCGAGCAGCGCGATCTTCGCGTCGTCGATGTCGTCGCCCATCTGGGCTGCCGCCCATTCACCGACCAGGAGGCCCGCCCGGTAGTTGTCGGTGGCGAAGGTGGCATCGGCCGCATCGGGCGGATCGAGCGGCGTGTCGAGGGCCAGCACCAGGATCCCGGCATCGCGCGCCTTCTGCACGGTCGGCACGATGCCGGCGGAGTCCGACGGGGTGAGCAGGATGCCCTTGGCACCGGCCGCGATCAGGCTCTCGATCGCCTCGACCTGGGTCTCGTTGTCGCCGTCGTAGCGGCCGGCGAACGAGCGGAACTCGTAGCCGAGCTCGGAAGCGGCCGCAGCCGCACCCTCGCGCATCTTCACGAAGAAGGGGTTGGTGTCGGTCTTGGTGACCAGGCCGATGATGCCTTCGGCCTGGGCCGATGGAACGGCGCCGGACAGAAGCGCCAAGGCAGAGGCGGCAAGAAGGGTCGAGCGAAGCATGACGGGGTAACCTCCCTGGGTTGCTGCGAGACGGGCTCGCTTGCGGATGACCCTGAGCATTGCTCGCGTCGGGTGGTCCTGTCAATAATTAAATCACGCGGATTTAAAAATTGACCCGGGTCCCGAAAGCTGCCATGGATTCCCCATCCCGCGGCCAGCGGCGAAAGGACGACAGATGACAGCCCTCATCGGCACGGACGGCCCGATCGGCATCAGGGCGGAGAGCCGCGGCACCAACCAGATCGGGGTGCGCGCCTACAACGAGCGCCTCGTGCTCTCCCTCATCCGCCGCCACGGCCAGATCGCCAAGGCCGAGATCGCCAGGCTCACCGGGCTTTCGGCCCAGACCGTCTCGGTCATCGTCAAGCAGCTCGAGGCCGACGGGCTGCTCAAGCGCGAAAAGAAAGTGCGGGGCCGGATCGGCCAGCCCTCGATCCCGTTCTCGCTCGACCCGGACGGCGCCTTCGGCATCGGCCTGAAGATCGGCCGGCGCAGCGCCGATGTCGTCCTCCTCGATTTTGTCGGCGAGGTCCGGGCCAGCCGCCGGCTGACCTATCGCTTTCCGACACCGGCCGCCCTCGAGGCCTTCGCAACCGAGAGCGTGGCCGCATTGCTCGACAGCCTCCCGCCCGAGAGCCGGGCCCGCGTCGGCGGGATCGGGATCGCCCAGCCCTTCGAGATCTGGAGCTGGGCGGAGGAGACGGGTGCGCCCGCCGCCGAGCTCGACGCCTGGCGTGCGGCCGACCTCTCCGCCACGCTCGCCGCCGGCTTCGATGTCTCGGTCTACGCCTGCAACGACATCACCGCCGCCTGTGGTGCCGAGCTCGTCTTCGGCGACGGGGCAAAGTACCAGGACTACCTCTACCTCTATGTCGGTGCCTTCATCGGTGGCGGCGTGGTCCTGGGCGGTGCGCTCTTTCCCGGCCGCACCGGCAATGCCGGGGCCCTGGGCTCGCTCCTCGTCCCCGACGGCAAGGGCGGTGCCGTCCAGCTGATCCGCCGCGCCTCGCTCTACCTCCTGGAAGCAGCACTCGGCGATGCCGGCGCCGACCCCGATGGCCTCTGGCGCTCGACCGAGGTCTGGCAGGGACCTAGGCCCGTCATCGACGCCTGGCTCGAGAGCACCGCCGAGGCGCTGGCCATCGCCATCGTCTCGGCCTCTGCGGTCATCGACTTCGAGGCCGCGATTATCGACGGGGCGATGCCCGAGACCGAGCGCCAGCGCCTCGTCGAGGCGGTCGGCAGGGCACTTGCGAAGCTCGACCGCCAGGGCCTCGGCCCACTGGCCCTGGCCGAAGGCAGCCTCGGCAGCTTTGCCCGCGCCATGGGCGGCGCCGCCCTGCCGCTGCTGGCCAAGTTCACCGCCGACCGCGAGGTCCTCTTCAAGGATCCGTCAACATGAATACAGTCCCTCGCGATCGCCCGGCGACACTGCTAGGCTCCAACTATCCAACCGAGGAGCAACGCCCGTGACCGACGTCGTCTGCTTCGGCGACCTCCTGATCGACTTCGTGCCGACCGAGAGCGGCCAGCCCTTGGCCGAGGTTCAGACCTTCAGGCGCGCCCCCGGCGGGGCCGCCGCCAACGTCGCCGTCGGCCTCGCCCGGCTCGGGGCGAAGAGCGCCTTCATGGGCAAGGTCGGCGACGACGTCTTCGGCCACGTGCTCGCCGACACGCTCAGGAACGAGGGCGTCGATACCGGCCCCTTGCGCTTCGACGACCGGGCGCGCACCGCCTTGGCCTTCGTCAGCCTCAAGGCCGACGGCGAGCGCGATTTCCTGTTCTATCGCCACCCCTCGGCCGACATGCTGTTCACGACCGAGGAGGTCGACCAGGAGGCGATCGCCAGGGCCCCGGTCTTCCACTTCGATTCGATCAGCATGGCAGCCCCCGGGCCCCGCGAAACCGTGCTCTTCGCCGCCGATAGGGCGAGGCAAGCGGGCAAGCTGGTCAGCTTCGACGCCAATCTCCGGCTGCCGCTCTGGGCCTCGGCCGACGATGCCAGGGCCGGCATCCGCCAGGGCCTCGAGCGTGCGACCATCGCCAAGTTCTCCGACGACGAGCTCGACTTCATGACCGGCAGCCGTGGCGCCACCGCGATGCGCAACGAGCTCTGGCACGACGGGCTGAAGCTGATGGTGCTCTCGGTCGGCAAGTCGGGCTCGATCCTGGTCACCGCGGATGCCGAGCTCGAGATCCCCACCTTCAGCGTGAAGGCCCTCGACACCACCGGCGCCGGCGACGGCTTCGTCGCCGGGCTCCTGGCCGGCCTGATGCACGACCTCGACCGCCTCGACGACCGCGATTTCCTCTATGCAGCCGGCCGCTTCGCCAATGCGGTCGGCGCGCTGACCACGACCGAGCGCGGCGCCATTCCGGCATTGCCGCGCCGCGAGCAGGTCGAAGCACTCCTGAAAAGGTCCAGCTGAGGACCCAACCCACATGAGCGCGGCGGACATCGTCCGTCCCGCGGAGTTCCGCCAATGAGCGCACGTCTCATTCCCGTCGACCCGTTCGACCTCGTCGTCTTCGGCGGCACCGGCGATCTCGCCATGCGCAAGCTGCTGCCCGGCCTCTACCACCGCGACTGCGACGACCAGCTGGCACCCGAAACCCGGATCGTCGCGGTCTCCAGGAGCGAGATCGGCCGCAAGGCCTATATCGACGAGGTCGAGGCCGCCGTCCGCCGCCATACCCCCGAGGTCCAGATCCAGAACGGCGTGCTCGAGCGCTTCCTGCGCCGCCTCGACCACGTCGCCCTCGATGCGACGGGCACCGCGGGCTGGAAGCGCCTCGCCAGCCTCCTGCAGCGCAACGGCAAGGCCAACCCGATCCGCGTCTTCTATCTGGCCACCATGCCCTCGCTCTTCGGCCCGATCGCCGAGAACCTGGCGACCCACGAGCTGATCACGCCGGAAAGCCGCGTGGTCCTGGAAAAACCGATCGGCCGTGACCTCGCCTCGGCCCGCGCCATCAACGACGCCGTGGGTGCGGTGTTCGAGGAGGAGCAGATCTTCCGCATCGACCACTATCTCGGCAAGGAGACGGTCCAGAACCTTTTGGCGCTGCGCTTCGCCAACGCCCTCTTCGAGCCCTTGTGGAACTCGGGCCACATCGACCACGTCCAGATCACCGTCGCCGAATCCTTGGGCCTCGAGGGCAGGGCCGGCTACTACGACACCTCGGGTGCGCTGAGGGACATGGTGCAGAACCACCTGCTCCAGCTCCTCTGCCTGGTCGCCATGGAGCCGCCCTTCACCTTCGACGCCGATGCCGTCCGCGACGAGAAGCTGAAGATCCTCAAGGCGCTGAAGCCGATCGGCGCCCCCGAGGCCGCGAGCCACACCGTCCGCGGCCAGTACCAGGCGGGTGCCGTGGGCGGCCAGCCCGTCCGGGGCTACCTCGCCGAGCTCGACCGCTCGTTCTCGCCCACCGAGACCTTCGTCGTGCTCAAGGCCGAGGTGCAGAACTGGCGCTGGGCCGGCGTGCCCTTTTATCTGCGCACCGGCAAGCGGATGATGGAGCGCCAATCCGAGATCGTCATCCACTTCAAGCCCGTCCCCCACTCGATCTTCGGCGCGGCCTCGGGCAAGCTGGTCGCCAACCGCCTGGTCGTCCGCCTGCAGCCGGACGAGGCCGTCCGCTTCTTCCTGATGACCAAGGACCCGGGCCCGGGCGGCATGCGGCTCAGGAACGTGCCCTTGAACCTCTCCTTCGCCGATGCCTTCAACGTCCGCTACCCCGACGCCTACGAAAGGCTCCTGATGGACGTGGTGCGTGGCAACGCTACCCTCTTCATGAGGAAGGACGAGGTCGAGGCCGCCTGGATGTGGATCGAGCCCATCCTCGCAGCCTGGGAGGCCAGGGCCGAAGCACCCAAGCCCTATACCGCCGGCAGCTGGGGCCCGTCCGCCGCCATAGCCTTGATCGAACGCGACAACCGCAACTGGCACGAAGACGCCGAATAACCTCCGGAGGAGACGACCGATGACCGACATCAACGCCAGGATCGGCGAGGTGACGGAGCGGCTCGCCCGCCGCAGCCACGACCGCCGGGCCCGCTACCTCGACAAGATCCGTGACGCCGCGAGCCGTGGCCCCAAGCGCGGGCACCTCTCCTGCGGCAACCTCGCGCACGGCTTCGCCGCCTGCGGCACCGACGACAAGACCGACCTGATGGGCGAGGTGAAGGCCAATATCGCCATCGTCTCGGCCTATAACGACATGCTCTCCGCCCACCACCCGCTCGAGCGCTTCCCGGCGATCATCAAGCAGGCGGTGCGCGAGGCCGGTGCCGTTGCCCAGTTCGCCGGCGGCGTGCCCGCGATGTGCGACGGCGTCACCCAAGGCCAGGCCGGCATGGAGCTCTCGCTGTTCAGCCGCGACGTGGTCGCCATGGCGACCGGCATCGCCCTCTCCCACGACATGTTCGACGGCGCGCTTTATCTCGGCGTCTGCGACAAGATCGTGCCGGGCCTCGTCATCGGTGCGCTCGCCTTCGGCCACCTGCCCGCCGTCTTCGTCCCCGGCGGGCCGATGCCGTCCGGCCTGCCCAACGACGAGAAGGCCAAGGTTCGCCAGCTCTTCGCCGAGGGCAAGATCGGCCGCGCCGAGCTGCTCGAGGCCGAGGCCGCCTCCTACCACTCGCCCGGCACCTGCACCTTCTACGGCACCGCCAACACCAACCAGATGCTGATGGAGATCATGGGCCTGCATTTGCCGGGCTCGTCCTTCGTCAACCCCAACACGCCGCTCCGCGATGCCTTGACCGGCCAAGCCGCCAAGCGGGTCGCCGAGATCACCGCCCTGGGCAACGAGTACACGCCGGTGGGCGAGATGCTCGACGAGAAGGCGTTCGTGAACGGCGTGGTCGGCCTGCATGCCACCGGCGGCTCGACCAACCACACCCTCCACCTCGTCGCCATGGCGCATGCCGCAGGATTGGACCTCACCTGGGCCGACATGGCCGAGCTCTCCGAGGTGGTGCCGCTCTTGTGCCGCATCTACCCCAATGGCCT
>SLRI01000093.1 GCA_007131045.1 Rhodospirillales bacterium | reverse complement strand
CTGCAGGAGGAGTTCGGCCTCTCCTACCTCTTCGTCAGCCACGATCTGGGCGTGGTCGAGCATATCGGCCACACCATCGCCGTGATGTATCTGGGCAAGATCGTCGAGATCGCGCCCAAGGACGCCATCTTCGCCGATCCGCAGCACCCCTATACGCGCGCCCTGATCTCCGCAGCCCCGCTGCCCGACCCCCGGGCCAAGCGCGAGCGGATCGTCATCGAGGGCGACGTCCCCTCACCGATGAACCCACCCCCGGGCTGCGCCTTCCACACCCGCTGCCCCTTCGCCGTCCAGCGCTGCAAGTTCGAGACCCCGGCGCTGGATACCAAGCCCGACGGCCGCCGGGTGGCCTGTCACCTGGTGACCTGACGGTCGTAAACCGCAAGCGTTTGGTATAGCATCCAGGCGGTGCAACCGAGGATGCCCCGATGCAGCACGCCTACCCGCTCGACTATCTGGAAGACCTGCCCGAGCCGACGGCCGAGGAGGTCCGCGCCCAGGTTGCGGACTGGCTCGAACGGCTCGACGAGCTCTATGCGGCGATCGAGACATGGGCAACCGGGCAGGGCTGGCAGGTTGAGCGCGGCGAGCCGGTTCCGATCGAGGACGAGCGTCTGGAGCGCCTTGCGATCGGCCCCGTCCAGCAGCCGACGCTGGTGCTGCACGCGCCGACCGGCCAACGGGTGAGCATCAGACCCAAGTCGCTCTGGGTGATCGGTGCCAATGGCCGCATCGACATCTTTGCCCCCGGACGGGTCTACGTCCTGATCGATGTGGCCGAGCGCATGGCCCCACCACGCTGGCGGTTCCACCGCCTCGGCCGCGGCCCCATCGAGCCGTTCACCGCCGAAAAGCTCGCCTCGATGATCTGACGATGCGCCAACTCGCGCGCATCAAGGCCGGCTACGACTGGCTCGTGCAGATGCACGAGGCTGCGCTCGCGGCCGCCGAAGCCGCAGGCGACCAGCCTGCCGTGATACGGCTGGAGAACGTCCGCGACGTGATGGATCGCGGCATCTTCGTGCTGCTTTTCGGCCAGTTCGAGCAGCATGTCACGGAAACCTTCGAAACGGCGCGGGAGCGGCGCGTCGCCAATAGCGACTGGCGCGCCCGGCGCGGCTGGGACGTGCCAGCGCTGGCTGGCCGCCGCCTACCCTTCGAGACGCGCCTCGCCCTCGTCCTCGACCGCCGGCAGCCGACCTATGGCGCCGTGCTCCGCGCCTACGCGCTGCGCAACCATCTCGCGCATGGCGGCACCAGCGAGCCCGTGGGCTCGATCGAGCAGCTGGTCGCCGACCTCAACGCCTGGCAGGCGGCCCTCGAGCACTGAGTCGGGCCACCTCACCCGAGCACGATCAGCCCGCTCGCACTGAGCGCCAGAGCCAGACCGGCAGCCAGCAGGGCCGAGGCCGGGACCGTGATCAGCCAGGCGGCGACGATGGTCAGGAGGTGGGCGCGGCGTACCAGATAGCGGCGGCGGAGCTTCTCGGCGGCACTCGGCTCGCCGTTGTTGTTGAAGACGGCGGGCGGGGTGATGCCGAGAATGGTCGTCACCGGCACCGTCGGAAAGTCCCGATTGGCGAGGTATTCGCGCAGGAATCCGACGCCGAACAGGCCGCCGATGGCGATGTGGGTGGAGCTCACCGGCAGGCCGAGTGCCGAGGCGATGATCACCGTGATCCCGGCCGAAAGCGTGACGCAAAAAGCCCGCACCCGGTTCAGCTTGGTGATCTTCGAGCCCACCGTGCGGATCAGCGCCGGGCCGTAGAGCAGGAGGCCCAGGGAGAGGCCGAGTGCGCCGATCACCAGGATGCCGAACGGCAAGGGGGCGCGGCCGACCAGCGTCTCCTCGCTCACCGCGGCATAGATTCCGGCGAGCGGCCCGATCGCATTCGCGACGTCGTTGCTGCCGTGCGCGAAGGAGAGCAGGCCGGCACCGGCGATCACCGGGATGGTGAAGAGATCGCCCACCCGCTGCGCGCCGGAACCGCCTGCCATGAGCTGCCGGTCGATCAGCGGCCGCGACGCCCACCAGGTGAGCGCACCGACGGCGAGCCCGCCGAGCACCGCGGTGGTGAAGGTGACCGGCATGATCCGTGCGAGCCCCTTCATCTGCAGATAGGTGGCAAACGCACCGGCCATGATCGCGAGCAGGAGCGGCACCTTCTGGCGCGCCGCCGCGAGCCTGTCGGGGGCCTCCAGGATCTGCCGGGTGATGTAGAAGAGAAAGGCCGCGGCGATGCCGCCGCCGAGGGCGGGCGAGACCACCCAGCTGGCCACGATCCTCAGCACCACCCACCAATCGGCGGCAGCGAACCCCGCCATCACCACGCCGGCGCCCAAGACCCCGCCGATCACCGAATGGGTGGTGGAGACCGGGGCCCGCAGCATGGTCGCGAAGTTGATCCACAAGGCCGCGGCGAACAGGGCGGACAGCATGACGACGACGAAGGTCGCGGCATCGGGCATGGAAGCGGGATCGATGATGCCACCGGAAACCGTCCTGACGACATCGCCACCGGCGATGATCGCACCCGCCGCCTCGCATATGGCGGCGATGATGACGGCCGAGGTAATGGTCAGCGCGCGCGAGCCCACCGCCGGCGACATGTTGTTGGCGACGTCGTTGGCGCCGATGTTGAGCGCCATGTAGGCGGCGACGATGGTCGCGGCGATGACGATCGGCCAGGTGCCGTGCAGGCCGAACCAGTAGGCGCTGGCAAGGCCGACGAGCACCAGAAAGAGAAAGCCGAGCGCCGGCGGCCCCAGCCGCTGCGCTTGCGCCGAGAGCCCACGCTCGAACGCGCCGAAGCGCTTGAAGTCCTTGTCGAGCTTGGTCTTGTGTCGCGTCGCGACGGGCGGCTCGCCGAGCTCGTGCATCCCTGCTCCTTGTCGCGCAGCCGTTGGCGCCCTGCCGCCGCGACCCGGCGGACGACCTCAGCGCATCAATCTGCACAGATCGGCGCGAGGCGCATTGCGATGGGACATTGACAATTGCGTGACAGACGTTCCCCGGCCTTCAGCCGGCGTAGCCGAATCCCGGCGCCGGGTCGGCTGCGGTCTCGACCCAGACGCTCTTGGTCTGGGTGTAGGCCATGAGCGCCTCCCGGCCGCTCGACCGGCCGTAGCCGCTGCGGCCGAAGCCGCCGAACGGCGACATGACGTTGATGGTCTTGTAGCTGTTGACCCAGAAGGTCCCGGCGCGAACCGCGGCCGCCACCCGATGCGCCCGGCCGACATCCCGCGTCCAGACCGCCCCGGCCAGCCCGAACCGTGTGGCGTTGGCGAGCGCCACCGCCTCCGCCTCGCTGTCGAACGGCATCACCGCGAGGACCGGCCCGAACACCTCCTCCTGGGCGATCGCCATCTCGGGCCGGACCGCATCGACCAGCGTCGGCGCATAAAAGAAGCCGCGCTCCAGCGACCCACCCGGATGCCTGCCACCAGCGGCGATCCTGGCCCCCTCGGCCTCGGCCTCGCGGACCATCCGATCCACCGTCTGCCACTGCTGCCGGCTGATGATCGGGCCGATCTGCGTCGCCGGCTCCGCGGGGGCACCCAGCACCAGATGCCCTGCCGCCCGGCCGAGCCTCGCCGTGAGCTCATCGAGCACCGGCCGCTCGACCAAGAGCCTCGAGCCCGCGACACAGCTCTGGCCGGCACCGCTCCAGACGGCCGCCTGGGCACCCAGGCTCGCCCGGTCGAGGTCGGCATCGGCGAAGACGATGTTCGCCGATTTGCCACCGAGCTCGAGGATAGAGGGCACCGTGTTGCGCGCAGCGGCCCCCGCGATCAGCGAGCCTGTGGCCGGCGAGCCGACGAAGACCACGAGCCGGGTCGCCGCGTGCGTGACCGCGGCCTCGCCGGTCGTCGGGCCGAGCCCGGCCAGGACATTGACGAGGCCCTTCGGCAGGCCGGCGTCCTCGGCGATCCGCACCAGTGCGAGCGAGCTCACCGGCGTCAGCTCCGAGGGCTTCAGGACCACCGCGTTGCCGGCCGCGATGGCCGGGGCGATCTGCCAGCCGGCGGTGAAGACCGGCGCGTTCCAGGGGGTCAACTGGACGACCGTGCCGAACGGCTCTAGGCGCGTGTAGTTCAAGTGCGAGGTCGGCACCGGGATGACGTCGCCCAAGAGCTTGTCGCACCAGCCGGCATAGTATTCGAACATCTCCGCGACCTTGAGCACCTCCGCCCGGGTGTCGCGGATCGGCTTGCCCGAGGTCAGCGTCTCGAGCAGCGCCAACTCCTCGAGCCTGGCCCGCACGGCGTGGCCGACCTGCCACATGGCGAGACCGCGCGCCGAGGCCGTCAGCCCCTGCCACGCCCGAAAGCCGGCCTCGGCCGCCGTCATCGCCTGCGCCACCACGCCCGGCCCGGCATCGGCATAAGCGGCCCAGACCTCGCCCTGCACCGGATCGACCAGCTCGACCGATGCCCCCTGCCCTGCCACCAACTCTCCGCCGACGTGGCTCGCGATGCGGTGCTGCAGCCCGAACGCTTCGAGGAGTTCCGTCCGCTCGGCCATCCGCTCAGTCCTCCACTACGGCGATGCGGTTGAAATCCGCCTCGTCCGGCAGCCGCTCGACACTCGCCGCCCAGCGGCCGATCACCTCGCGGCTGAGCGGGGCAGCGACACCCGAAGCCTCGAGCAGCCGGCCCGCCAGCCGCACGTCCTTGCGCATCAGCCCCATGGTGAAGCCGCTGTCGAAGGTGCCCGAAAGGATCCAGCGCGGCAGGTTGACCTCGGAGACCGCACTCCGCCCCGAAGCTGCGTTGACCGCTCGGAGCACCCGCTCGGCCGGCACGCCCGCGGCCTCGGCCAGCCGCATCGCCTCGCCGTTGGTCAGGAGATGGGCGGCGCAAAGCAGGTTGTTGACGAGCTTGGCGACCGCCCCCGCACCGCTCGGCCCGACATGGACGACCTTTTGGGCGATCGCGGCGAAGACCGGGTCGGCGCGGGCCAGATCGGCCTCGCTGCCACCCACCATCACGGTCAGCGTCCCGGCCGCCGCCCCGGCCGGCCCGCCGCTCACCGGCGCATCCAGCATGGCGTGGCCGGCGGCCTCCAGCCGCTCGGCGAGCCCGCGGCTGGTGGCGGGCTCGACCGTCGAGGTGTCGATCAAGAGCCGGCCGGCAGGGGCCTCGAGCAATTCCTCGACCAGCCCGGTCACCGCCGCATCGTCCGGCAGCGAAGCCAGCACGATCGTGCAGCGCGCCCAGAGGCCCGAAAGGGCACCCGCAACCTCGATCCCCTCGGCCCCCGCCCGCTCGCGGACGGCAGAAGCGACATCGAAGCCGCTGACCGGCACGCCCGCCCGCTGCAACGTCACCGCCATGGCGAGGCCCATCCGCCCGAGCCCGACCACGCCCACCCGCTCCGTCATCGCCCCTCCGCGTGTTGTCCTGGCCACGGCTTCTCGCACGCACCGGCACCGCATCGCAACGACCGGCGACGCCGAGGCGGCGATGCGCTATCCCTCCGCCAGACCAGTTAGAGGGAGGCCATCATGCTCTTCGACATGCGCATCTACACCTGCAAGCCCGGCACCGTCCCGGCCCAGCTCGAGCTCTACAAGAAACACGGCTACGCCCCGCAAACCCGCCATCTGGGCGCGCCGGTGCTCTACGGGGTCACCGAGACCGGCCCGATCAACACCTACGTGCATGTCTGGGCCTACGACTCCGCCGCCGATCGGGAAAAGAAGCGGGCAGCGATGCAGGCCGATCCGGAATGGCAGGCGTTCCTGCAGAAGAGCAAGGAAGCCGGCCACCTCTTGACCCAGGAGAACCGGCTCCTGAACAGCGTGACCTTCTAGCCCTGAACCCGCCTATCCCCGATAGCCGAACTGCCGCGGCAGCCAGAGGACGATCTCCGGCACCAGGATCATGACCAAGAGGGCGGCGAGCAGGACGCCGATGAAGAGCCAGATCTCGCCGATGATCGCGCGCAGGGGAATGCCGGTGACCGCGTTGATGACGAAGAGCAGGATGCCGTAGGGCGGCGTGATCAGCCCGATCATGCAGTTGACGACGACGACCACGCCGAAATGGACCAGATCGATACCGAGGACCCGGGCCGCCGGGATGAAGAGTGGCACGATGACCAGGATCAAGGTCGTCGCATCGAGGATGCAGCCCATCAGCAGGATGACGACGGCGACCATCAAGAGAAAGACCAGGGGCGAGATGTCGAGGCCGTCGAGATAGAAGGCGAGTGCCCGCGGGATGTTCTCGCTGGCGACGATGTAGTTGAAGATGAGTGCGGCACCGATGACCAGCCCGACCGCGGCCGAGGCGCGGGCACTGTCGAGCAGGATGCCGTAGAGGCCGGGCCAGGTCAGGGCTCGGTAGAAGAGGGCGGCGAGAAAGAGGGCATAGGCCGCGGCCACGGCGGCAGCCTCCGTCGGCGTCGTCACCCCGCCATAGATGCCGTAGAGCAGGATCACCGGCATCATCAGCGCCGGGAAGGCATTGGCGGTGATCTTCGGCAGCCGGGCGAGCGGCACCGGCTCCTCGAGGACGAACCGGCGCCGTCGTGCGATCCAGCCGTTGAGCGCCATCAAGATCGCCGCCATGAAAAAGCCCGGGACGATGCCGCCCAAGAACAAAAAGCCGATCGAGGTGTCGGAGACGAGGGCGTAGAGAACCATCGGGATCGAGGGCGGGATGATCGGGCCAATGGTGGCAGACGCCGCGGTGATGGCGGCGGCATAGCCGGGCGGAAAGCGGCCGGCCTTGGTCATCATGCCGATGATGATCTTGCCGATCCCGGCCGCGTCCGCCACGGCCGAGCCCGACATGCCGGAGAAGATGACGCTCGCCACCACGTTGACGTGGCCGAGCCCGCCCCTGAACCGGCCGACCACGGCGGCGCAAAAGCCGAGCAGCCGCTCGCTGATCGTCCCGGCGTTCATGATCGCGGCGGCGGCGATGAACAGTGGCACGGCCAGGATGATGAAGCTGTCGTAGAGCCCCTGGATGATCTGCTCGCCGGCGAGAGCCAGATCCTGGCCGCGGACGCCGAGATAGACGATGGCGGCCACCAGCATCGCGTAGGCGATGGGCGCACCGATGGCGGCGAGGCCGAACAGCGCCAAGAGACAGGCAGCAAAGGCGATGCTCATGGGCGGCCGTGATCGTCCGGGCCGAGCACGCGGCCGCGCAGAATGTCGAGGGCTCGCAGCGCATAGCTCGCGACCACGCCCACGACGAAAATGCCGTAGACGCTGAACACGACATCGAGCCGGATGCGCAGGGTGGCGCTACGCTTGATCTTGTAGAAGGTGATGTAGTCGAGGGTCGCGGGCAGGGCCGCCAGGAGCCCGGCGATGATCGCGACCGCCGAGACCAGGGCGAAGACCTGCTGGACCCGCCTGGAGGTTGCGACCTGCAGAAGATCGAAGCGGACGTGGTCCTGGTCCTTCAGGACGAAGGCGGCGGTCCAGAAGACCAGCCAGAGCCAGAG
>SLRI01000188.1 GCA_007131045.1 Rhodospirillales bacterium | reverse complement strand
TCGAGGCGGCGCTCGAGGCCGGCCAGCGCGTCTTCGGCGAGAACTACGTGCAGGAGGCGGCCGGTCGCTGGCCCGCCCTGCGCGAGCGCTACCCGGACATCGAGCTGCACATGATCGGGGCGCTGCAGACCAACAAGGCCAAGGAGGCCGTAGCCCTCTTCGACGTCGTCCAGACGGTCGACCGGCCGAAGCTGGCCGCCGCGCTGGCCAAGGAGATGGCCAAACAGGAGCGCAGGCTCGGCGTCTTCGTCCAGGTCAATACCGGCGAGGAGCCGCAGAAGGCCGGGGTGATGCCGGCCGATGCCGACGCCTTCATCGCCGCCTGCCGGCGCGAGCACGGCCTCGCCGTGGGGGGGTTGATGGCGATCCCTCCGGCGGACGAGGATATCGCCCTGCACACGGCCTTCCTCGCCGAGCTCGCCGCGCGCAATGGCATCGAGGCGATCAGCGTCGGCATGAGTGACGACTACGAGGCAGCGGTCCGTTTCGGCGCCACCCATGTCCGGGTCGGCAGCGCCATTTTCGGGGCCCGGCCGCCGCGCCCCGGGTGAAGCCCCTGACGCCGGCTGCCTGGGTGAAGCCGTCGCAGTTGGCTTTTTCGCCGGCTGGGCTAGGTTGGCCTTGGAGGCGCAGTTGGCAGGAAACGGCGTTGGACGACAACGAAAAAGACAGGAGACCAAGATGACCAAACGATCCGCAGTGACGGCAGCGGCAATGCTCGGCGGGCTCTTCGGGGGGGTTGGCCTCGCGCATGCCGAAGGCGATCCGGAAGCCGGTGCCACCGTCTATCGGCAGTGCCAGGCCTGCCACGTTCTCGACGCCGAGCAGAACCGGGTGGGGCCGCATCTGGTCGGCATCTTCGGCCGCGAGGCCGGCGCCGTCGACGGCTTCAACTACTCGCCGGCGATGGCCAATTCGGGCATCGTCTGGGACGACGAGACGATCGCCGCCTATCTCGCCGATCCGCGCGGCTACATTCCGGGCAACCGCATGGCGTTCGCCGGGCTGCGCCAGGAACAGCAGATCGCCGATGTCATCGCCTATATGAGAGAGGCGCAGTAACGCGCCGAGCTATATCAGTTTTTTGTAGAGGGCCTGCGCTTCCGGCGCGGGCCCTCTGCGCTCGCCCAGGGCGACCACCTCGAGCACCTCGACGCCGGCCGGCACGACCAGCGTGATGACGTCGCCCGGACGCACCGGCTTGTGCACCTTTTCGACCAGCTGATCGTTGAGCCGGATCCGCCGCCGGCGGATCAGTTCGGCGGCGAGCTGCCGCTGCTTGATGAATCGTGCATGCCACAACCACTTGTCGAGACGCAGGCACGGCTCGCTCATGGCCGACCATTCATCGCCGCTGGCTCTTCATCGAGCGCTCCCTTCGAGATGGACGCGATTAAGTGGCGCCCGCATCAGGCGACCACTGCCTTGAGCCGGGCGAGCACCGCGAACGGCGAGTTGCTCGGCCCCTGGCGTGCCTGCACCTTGCGGTGCTCGGCGCTCGGCCGCTGGCGCCGGGGCTTGGCCCGACGGATGCGAACGGCGGCCGCGGGCTCGGCCTCGTCGTTGGCCGTCTGCGGCCGGGCGTCGACGCGAAAGCCGAGACTGGGCAAGAGCGCCAGGAACTCGTCGCGGCCGAGCCCGGTCGAGGAGACCAGTTCGTCCGGCAGGGCGAAGGTCGACTCCTGGCGTGCCAGCTCGCGCAGCCGGGCGGCGATCCGCTCGACCATGTCGACGCGCAGCGCCACCCGCCCCATCCGCCGATAGCCGAGTGCCGCCAGCGCGGCGGGCTCGGCCGGGTACTCCTCGGTCCGCAGCGACACCCGCCCCGCCGCCGGCTGCCAGGTCGCGGTCCCCTTGGCCAGCGCCACCAGCATCGCCAGCGCCTCCTGCGCCGCCGGCTTCAAGAGTGCCGGCAGATAGACGTGATGCACGCCGAGCCGGACCCCGAGCCGGGCCAGATCGCGACGATCGGCGGGCGACAGCTGGCGGGTCAGCGTCGCCGCATCGCCGGCGGTGAGCGCGCCCAGCCCTTCGACCAGGCGATAAGCGATGCCCCGTGCCGCCGCCGACAAGCCGCCCGAGCGCGACGCCGCATCGAGGGCCTGGAGCGGTTGCAGGCGATCGTCGAGCCAGCGCCGCAAACGCGCCTCGAGCCGCCGCTCGATGGCGAGCCTGGCCTTCAGCGTCAGTTCGTCCGTGGCGGTGACGGCGATCGCCGGGCGGAGCAGGCCGTTGCCCGGCTGCAGCGTGCCGACCGTAGCGTCCCGCCAGCGCAGCTCGCGGCCCTCGATGGTGATCGCCGCGTCCGGCTCGTGCACGAAATCCGCGGCCAGGCGGTTCAGCTTCTGCGTCACCGCCCGGCGTGCCGCCCCGGCGAACAGCCGATGCTCGGCGGCGAGGCCGGAAGCACCCAGGGTGAAGGCGAAGCCGTCCAGGGTGCCGACCGGATGGCCGTCGACCACGACCTCGCCGCCAGGCTCGATCTCGGCCGAAAGCTCGCCCCGCTCACGCAGCGATTTCAGAAGTGCCGCGGTCCGCCGGTCGACGAATTTCTGGGTCAGCCGCTCGTGCAGCGCATCCGACAGGCGGTCCTCGACCGCACGGGCCAGACCCTGCCAGTGCAAGGGATCGTCGAACCACTGCTGGCGATGCGAGAGATAGGTCCAGGTGCGGACATGCGCGATCCGGCTGACCAGGGTATCGATGTCGCCGTCCATCCGATCGAGCCTGGCGATCATCGAGCCGACCCAGGGCCCCGGCAGGACGGCCGCATCGTCGGTCAGGTGCTTGAACACCGTGGCCAGCATGTGGAGATGCGCATCGGTCAGGGTCTTCCTGAAATCCGGGATCTGGCAGACCTGCCAGAGGAGGCGCACTGCCGCCGGGCCTCGGGTCCGCTCGCGAATGTCCTCCCGCCTTCCGAGAATGCCGAGGCTGCGGTCGTCGAGGGCGTCCCTGACCTTGATCAGGCCGGGCGCCCCAGGGTCGGCATCGAGGCTCTCGGCCAAGGCCTCGAGGCTGGAGAAGTCGAGCCGGCTGTTGCGCCAGCGCAGCCGCTTGAGCGGCATGAACTGGTGCGCCTCGACCGCCTCGACGACCCGCTCGTCGAGTGCCCCTGCCCCGTTGGTGGTGCCGAAGGTGCCGTCGGACATGTGCCGCCCGGCGCGGCCGGCGATCTGGCCGATCTCGGCGGCGCTCAGCCGGCGGGTGTCGTGGCCGTCGAACTTCTGCAGCTGCGCGAAGGCGACGTGGCCGAGGTCCATGTTGAGACCCATGCCGATCGCGTCGGTCGCCACCAGGTGGTCGACCTCGCCCGACTGGTAGAGGGCCACCTGGGCGTTGCGGGTGCGCGGGCTCAGGGCGCCGAGCACCACCGCGGCGCCACCCTTCTGCCGGCGCATCACCTCGGCCAAGGTGTAGACGTCGGCCGCGGTGAAGGCGACCACGGCACTGCGCCTGGGCAGCCGGTTGAGCTTGGTCGAGCCGTCGTGGCTGAGGATCGAGAAGCGCGGCCGGGTGATAATCTCGGCCTCGGGCACCAGCTGCTTGAGCAGCGGCCGGATGGTATCGGAGCCCAGGAAGAGCGTCTCCTGGTAGCCCCGGGCGTTGAGCAGCCGGTCGGTGAAGACGTGGCCGCGCTCGCGATCGGCGCAGAGCTGGATTTCGTCGACGGCGAGAAACGCCACCGCTCGGTGCACCGGCATCGCCTCGACCGTGGCGATGACGAAGCGGGCATTCTCGGAGCCGATCTGCTCCTCGCCGGTCAGCAGCGCCACCGCCTGCTCGCCGACGATCCCGACCACCCGGTCGTAGATCTCACGGGCCAGGAGCCGGAGCGGAAAGCCCATCATCCCGCTGGCATGCGCCAGCATGCGCTCGACCGCATAATGGGTCTTGCCGGTATTGGTCGGCCCCAACACAGCGGCGACGCGCGAGGAAATAGGCGGCATGCCCGTCATGCCCCGACCATGTCGTGCGCCCGGTGCGTTTGGCAAGAGGAATCCTTCACCCGGGCCGCTCTGCGTACATCACCATCGTGACGAAACGGCGGCAATAGCCACAATATCTAGTTGGTGGGCCGAGAGGTCGCGGCAAAAGCCGCACGCACCGCATCCATCGCCCTCGGGTTGTCGCAAGCCTCCATGAAGTCCTCGATGGCCTCCCGGGCACCCGGCGACAAGACCCACCCCAGCGGCGGATCGGCCGGCGGACACATGGTGAAATGCGCGAAGGTGGCGGGTGAAGGCTCCTTGGTCCGACGGCAGACGAAGCGGGCGAGCTCCTTCGACGCGGTAATGCCGTGCGCCTCGCGGCTGCTGAGAACGCCGCGCAGGGGGGCGAGGAGCTGGTTGCCCGGCAGGCGGCCCTGCGCGTCGAGGGTCGGGTCGTAGCCGAGCGGCGCGGCTTCACCGCCGCAGGCCAGGAACTCGTCGAGCCTCGCCAGGTCGCGGGGCGGGCTGCCGGCATCGACGATACGACCGATCGCGGGGTCGCTGCTGATCTGGATGATCACGAGGTCGACCGCATCGTCCGGGACGCCATGGGCCTCGAGCGCATCGAGCGCCGCCCGGGCCAGATCGAGGGCGCTCAAGGCGCCGAAATTCTCGAAATAGCCGCCGTCGATGATCCAGCCGCGGTCCTCGTCCGAGGGCATGAAGGCGAGACGGCCGGCCGGGCTGACGTAGCTGAAGCGCGCACTGTTGTGGGCCGCCGTCGAGAGCGGCAGGTCGATGCCGGTGAGGTCGTGCAGATCGAAGCTGTCGAGAAAGGCGTCGCGCGTGATCTCTGCATGCCCCGTGATCACCCGCCGCCCGGTCTCCTGATGCGTCGCGTTGAGGAGAAGCAGTGGCCGCCAGCGTTCGTCCGTGGCGGCGAAGGACATGAAGGGCTCCTCGAGCCGGCCACCGGTGGCCCTCGAGAAGGCGCGCTCGAGCGCCACGCCGCGGGTGGTCTGGCCCATGTTGGGGAGGATCCAGGACGGCAGGTCGACAAAGGCGAGCGAGGCCAGGGTCGGTGCCAGGAAGTCCCGGTCGAGCGCTGTTCGGACCGCCACGTCCAGGGCCTGGGCGTCGTCGTGCTGGTCGCGAAGGGCGGTGCGGAACGCCGCCCCGACACTGCCGCCGGAAACCCCGCTGATGGCGAAGAGATGCCGGTCGAACTGGTCGAGATCGACACCGAGTTCCCCGGGCAGGCTGCCCAGCACGACGGCCGTCCAGTAGGCGGCGCGAAGCCCGCCGCCGGCCGTGGCGACGATGACCATGGGCACGGGCTCGCCCGCCGCTACGCCCTGCCTCGCCTGCTCGTACCAGCGCACCGCCTGTGCCGCCACGTCCGCGCGCGCTTCGACGAGCTCGGTTCCGGCGAGACACGCCTCGCTTTTTCGGCAATCGCGCACCGGGTGGTAGTGGCGGGTCATCGAGACCACGAGGGAGAGGAGAAGCAAGGCCGTCACCGCCCAGGGCAAGGGCCAGCCGCGCCACTCGCCGATCATCCAAAGGACCACGAGCCCGGTGAGAAAACCGCCGAAGGCGAAAAAGCCCAGGGCCATGCTGCCGAAGGCGTCGCCCATGACCCAGGGGTTGGTCCAAGCCATGATGGCGAGGATCAGGCCGACGAGGAAAAAGAAGACGAAGGCGACCCAGGAGGCCGGTGCGGCACGGCTCAAGAGGGCATCCTGGTTGCCACCCTCGTCGCGCGGCTGGAAGGCGTCGTCGATTCGTTTGGCGAGCCGCGGTGCCCGCCCGGCGACGCGCTCACCGGCGGCTCGGCCGGCCGGCCGGCGAAAGACGACGAAGGCCGCATAGACGGCGGCGACGGCGACGACCAGGAGCGCCAGGAGGCCGGCGTCGAAACGGCCGCCACCCGCTGCCACGGCCAGGACCAGATGGACCAGGGCGAAGACGAAGACGATCCCGCCCATCACCCGCGGCGTCCAGCTTCGCCACCACTCGCCGGCGCCGGCCGGGCGTGCGGGTGGTCCAGCGCGCCAGACCGCGTGCGCCCGATCCAGCGGAAAGCGGGCACAGTGCCAGGTAACGAGCGCCCAGTAGAGCAGTGCAACGGCGAACCAGAAGCGCTGCGAGGCATCCGCCACGAGCAGCGCACCGCCGAGATCCCGGCCCTGCTCGGTGCCGAAGAGAATGACGCCACCCAGGATCAGCACCGCTCCAGCCGGCGCCACGGAGCGCACCAGCCAGCGATGCCGGCGGTAGAACCAGGTGGTGGCGGCGACAGCCATAAGGGTCGAGACAAAACCCAAGGCCCACCAGGCGGTTTCGCCCATCGCCGCTTCTCCCTCCAGCCGAGGCAAGGTTCAGAACCTAGGCATTCTACCCTAAATGAACAGGCCGCGCCATCCCTTGCAACCTTGCCGCCATCTTGAACCGGGGCGCCGATCTGCCCACGTTCGCCTCGTGATTTCCCCAGAGCTGGATCCCCATTCCCATGAGCGAAACCGTGCAGCCCTTCGAAGCGGAAGTCGGCCGGGTTCTCGATCTGGTCGTCAACTCGCTCTACAAGGAACGTGAAATCTTCCTGCGCGAGCTGGTCTCCAACGCCTCGGACGCCTGCGACAAGCTGCGCTACGCCTCGCTGTCCCAGCCCGAGCTGCTCGGCACCGACACCGAGCTGAAGATCGAGATCTTCGCCGATCCCGACGCCGGCCTGCTCACCGTCCGCGACAACGGCGTCGGCATGGACCGGGACGAGCTGGTGGCCAATCTCGGCACCATCGCGCGCTCCGGCACCGCCCGGTTCCTCGAAGCTGCAACCGCCCAAAATGACGCGGCCAAGCAGAACGGCGGGGTCAAGCTGATCGGCCAGTTCGGCGTCGGCTTCTACGCTGCCTTCATGGTCGCCGACAGGGTGGTGGTGCAGAGCCGCAAGGCCGGCGACGCGACGACCTGGCTCTGGGCCTCCGACGGCCGCCAGGGCTTCACCGTCAGCGAAGCGCACGAGCCCGGCCCCCGCGGCACGGCGGTCACCCTGCACCTCAAGGCCGACGCCAAGGAATTCCTCTCCGAGTGGCGGCTTCGCGAGATCATCCGCCGCTACAGCGACCACATCGCCTTTCCCATCCTGCTCGAGGTCGCGCCCAAGGCCGGCGACACCAAGACCGAGGCCAAGGGCCCCGAGAAGGTCAACGAGGGGGGCGCGCTCTGGACCCGGCCGAAGGGCGAGATCACCGAGGAGCAGTACAAGGAATTCTACCACCACGTCGCACACGCCTTCGACGAGCCGTTCGCCCGGGTCCACTTCACCGCCGAGGGCCAGCTCAGCTACACCGCTCTCCTCTTCGTGCCCTCGATGCGCCCGTTCGACCTCTACGACCCCAAGCGCCGGCACGGGGTGAAGCTCTACGTCAAGCGGGTGTTCATCACCGACGACGTCGAGGCCCTGATGCCCCGCTACCTGCGCTTCGTGGCGGGCGTGGTCGACAGCGAGGATCTTCAGCTCAACGTCAGCCGCGAGACGCTGCAGCACGGTGCGGTCGTCGC
>SLRI01000583.1 GCA_007131045.1 Rhodospirillales bacterium | reverse complement strand
CGGTTGGTGATGTTGCGGCCGACGAAGAAGTTGCGCCAGAGCGGCTGCTTGTCGCCGAGGCTCTTTTGTTGATAGACGGTCTCGATGCCGCGTTCATGGGCGGTGCGGACATCGTAGGCGGCGAAGTCGATGGGCTGGCCCTTGATCCGCATGGCACCGGATGTCGGCTGCTCGACGCCGGTCAGGATCTTGATGATGGTGGACTTGCCGGCGCCGTTGTCGCCGATCAGCCCGAGGATCTCGTTCGGGCCCACAGCGAGATCGACGCCGTCCAAGGCCTGCACCTTGCCGTAGCGCTTGGTGATCCGCGCGAGCTCGACGACCGGTGTCTCGGCCATCCTGCCTCCCCCTTTTGTGCTGTGAGCTTGGGCCGTCAGGGGAGGGCGGTCAAGCCTCGGGATCGGGGAAGAAATCCTCGTTCATCGCCTCTTCGAGGGTGAATGGCGAGGTCTCGGGGAAGGTCTCGACCGGCAGGCCGGTTTCGGCCGCCGCGAGCTTGCGGGCGTTTCGATAAGCCTTTTCGAAGGCCCTGGCGCGCATCGGCTTCATGCCGGGATTGCCCTCGATCAAGTCGGCCAGACCGAGCCGCTGCTCGACGATCGTGGCACGCCACGACCGACTGCGCCGCTGCGGTTGATAGCGCCATTTCAGGAGATGCGTGAGCAGCCGATAGTACCGGCTGCCCAGCTCACTGGCCTGCGAGCGGCCCATGCTCTCGATCTCCTCGGCGACCGCTTCCCAATCGATCGTCCGGGGCGTGTTCAGCCGGGCGCGGCCGGCGGCGCGCAGGGCCTCGGCCTGCTCGATCGTCCAGCTGTAGAAGTCCTCGTCGTAGAGCCTGCTCATGCCGGTATCATGCCATCCGTCGCCCGGCGCCGCCAGTCAGCCGCCGGCAGCCGCCTCGACCCGGGCGATCCACTCCTCGAGCCGGGCCCGGTTCACCCCCATGTCGTTGTAGCCGAGCTCCGAGCGGGAATAGGCGGCAAAGCTGCTCCGGCCGCCCTCGAGCGGCACCACCCGAACGACGATCGTGTCGACGAACCTCATCAGGCGCGAGCGCTGCTCGGCGTGGAGGGTGAGCCGGGTATCGTCCGCCGCCAAGACCCGGGTACGCGGGCTCGCGGTGACGACGTCCTCCCAGAGGCGGAGGAGCTCGGCAGGGTCGACGGACAGGACCGGCGCAACCCGGTCGCTGACCGCCGCGCAATAGCCCTCCGGACAGACCAGAAAGTCGTTGGACCGGCCGGTGCGCTCCAGGGTCGCGGGATCGAGCGCCATGCGCTCGGCCGGGGGTGCGACGCCGAGGCCGCAGGCCGAAAGCAGGGTCACGAGCATGAGGGCGGTGGTGAGGCGGCGTCGGCCATGGCGGGTCATCGAGGCTCACGGGCTGGGGGGCGGCCACAGCGAAATACGTCGCGAGCGGGATGGCGGCAAGGGCGTGAGGCGCCGTGCTGCGCGATCCGGGGACTCGAGCCAGCTCGTGCGGCCGACACTCTGCCCAGAGCTGCACTTCAGCCGCCGCGCCCGGCCTCGAGCGAAAAAAGATCAACGTGATCAGCGAATTCTGCTAGCGTCTCCCGCCCTGAGAGTGCGGCTCGTCGAGTTTCGCGCGTCTCGCCAAATACGAGAGTATTTCCGATCCCATGAAGCTAGCGATTGAGCGTGCCGCCCTCCTGCGTTCACTCTCGCATGTCCAGAACGTGGTCGAGCGGCGCACCACCATTCCGATCCTCTCGAACGTCATGCTGCGCGCCGAGGGCGAGAGCCTGCATTTGACGGCGACCGACATGGACCTCTCGATGGCGGCGAGCGAGCCGGCACGGGTGGAGGCTGGCGGCTCGACCACCGTGGCCGCCCACACCTTCTTCGAGATCGTCCGCAAATTGCCGGACGGCGCCGAGGTGATGCTGGAGCAGCCGCCCGAGGCGAGCGAGCTCGGCCTGCGCGCCGCCCGCTCGGTCTTCACGCTTCCCGCCCTGCCGGCCGACGAGTTCCCGGCGATGGATCTCGACGAGCTCGAGGTCCGCTTCGCGATGCCGGCGGCGGACCTCAGAAAGCTGGTCGACAAGACACGCTTTGCGATCTCGACCGAGGAGACCCGCTACTACCTCAACGGCATCCATCTGCACGCTGCCGGTGCCGGCCCCGAAGCAATGCTGCGCGCCGTCGCGACCGACGGCCACCGGCTCGCCAAGATCGAGCTGGCCTTGCCGGCGGGTGCCGAGGCGATCCCGGCCATCATCGTGCCGCGCAAGACCGTGGGCGAGCTCAGAAAGCTCGTCGACGACATCGACGGCGATATCCGGGTCGCCGTCTCGCCGACCCGGATCCAGTTCATTCTCGAGCGTGCGGTCCTGGTCTCGCGGCTGATCGACGGCACCTTCCCCGACTACGAGCGGGTGATCCCGGTCGGCAACGAACGCAAGGCCCATCTCGCGACCAAGGCCTTCGCCGCCGCCGTCGATCGCGTCTCGACCATCTCCACCGAGCGTGCCCGGGCGGTGAAGCTCCGCTTCGACGACGGCAGCGTGACAGTATCGGCGGTCAGCACCGAGGCCGGTCGCGCCGAGGAGGAAATCGACGCCGAGTATGATGGCGAGCCGCTCGAAATCGGCTTCAACAGTCGCTATATCCTCGACATGCTGGGTGAAGTCGAGGGCGAGACAGTGCGCATGGAGATGGCCAATCCGGCCGCACCCACGCTCGTCCAGGATCCGGCAGACACCAGCACCGTCTACGTTCTCATGCCCATGCGCGTTTGATGGCCCTCGCCCGATTGTCGGCGGCCGACCGCTCGCCCCCGACCGAGGCCGCACCAAAGCCCGGCGATCGGACACTCGCGCCCTCGACCACGGTCGAGCAGCCCAGGGTCCGCCGGCTGAAGCTGCAGGCGTTCCGCAACTTCGCGGCCCTCGACGTCCGATTCGCCGCCGACGGCGCACCGATCGTCCTCTACGGCCCGAACGGCGCCGGCAAGACCAACCTCCTCGAGGCGCTGTCGTTGCTCGCGCCCGGCCGCGGGCTCCGCCGCGCCCGCCTCGACAGCCTCGACCGTGACGGTGAGCCGGTCCGCCCCTTCCGCATCGACGCCTTGCTCGAAACGGCCGACGGGCCGATCGACCTCGCCACCGGCCGCGATCCGGCGGCCGAGCGCCGGTGGCTCGAGATCATGGGCGAGAACCGGCGCGGCCTGGCGCCTCTGGCCGAGCTCGTCGCCATCGCATGGCTGACGCCCGCCATGGACCGGCTCTTTCTCGATGCCGCGAGCGAGCGGCGCCGCTTTCTCGATCGGCTGGTGCTCGCCGTCTATCCGGACCATGCGCGACAGACCGCGATCTTCGAGCGGGCGATGCGCGAACGCTCGCTCCTGCTCCGCCAGGGGCCGCGCGATCCCGCCTGGCTTTCGGTGCTCGAGGAGCGCATGGCAGCCTCGGGAGTTGCCGTCGCCGCCGGCCGGATGGAGCTGGTCTCGGGCCTCAACACGCTCCTCGGCGAGCCGGATCCGACGCTGCCCACCATGCGCCTCGAGCTCGCCGGCGCCGTCGAGGGCTGGCTCGAGACGGCTGCCGCAGTCGACGCCGAGGAGCGGCTGGTGCGCGACCTCGAGGCGAGCCGTGCCCACGATGCCGAGACCGGCGGTGCGGCCGTCGGCCCGCATCGCAGCGATCTCGCCGCCATCGATCTCGCCACCGGCGAAGCAGCACCCCGCGTCTCGACCGGCCGGCAGAAGGCGATGCTGATCGCCATCATCCTCGCCGAGGCCCGGCTGCGCCAGCGGGTTGCCGGGGACCTGCCGATCCTCTTGCTCGACGAGACCATGGCGCATCTCGACCCCGGGCGCCGCGACGGCCTGGCCGAGCGCCTCCTGGTCCAGGGCGGCCAGGTCTTTCTCTCCGGCACCGAGCGCCGGCTCTTCGCGGCTCTAGAGGGCCGCGCCCACTTTCTCCATGTCGACCAGGGAACGATTCTCGACCATGAGTGACACCCCCGACCAGACCTCTCTCGCCGCCCCACATGTCGCGCCGTCGACGGGCGAGCCCGTCTACGATTCGACCTCGATCCGGGTGCTCGAGGGGCTCGAGGCCGTGCGCCTGCGACCGGGCATGTATATCGGCGACACCGACGACGGCTCGGGCCTGCACCACATGGTCTTCGAGGTGGTCGACAACAGCGTCGACGAGGTGCTGGCCGGCTATGCCGACCGGGTCGAGGTGACGCTGAACGCCGACGGCTCCTGCACCGTCAGCGACAACGGTCGCGGCATTCCCGTGGATATCCACGAGGGCGAAGGCGTCTCGGCCGCCGAAGTGATCATGACCGTGCTGCACGCCGGCGGCAAGTTCAACCAGAACAGCTACAAGGTCTCGGGCGGCCTGCACGGCGTCGGCGTCTCCGTCGTCAACGCCCTTTCCGACTGGCTCGACCTCGTCATCTGGCGCGACGGCGCCGAGCACTATATCCGCTTCGAGAACGGCGGCGAGCCGGTGGCACCGCTGGTGGCGCGCGGCCCGCAGAACGGCAGGCGCGGCACCGAGCTCACCTTCATGCCGTCGATGAACGTCTTCACCAAGACCGAGTTCTCCTTCGCCACCCTCGAGCACCGCCTGCGCGAGCTCGCTTTCCTCAATTCCGGCGTCCGCATCGTGCTCAGGGACAAGCGCGGCGAGGAGCCGGTCGAGGAGGAACTCCATTACCAGGGCGGCCTCGAGGCCTTCGTCAACTATCTCGACCGCACCAAATCGCCGATCCACAAGCCGCCGATCGTCACCTCGGCCGAGCGCGGGCCGATGACCGTCCAGTGCGCCATGCAGTGGAACGACGGCTACCACGAGACCTGTCTCTGCTTCACCAACAACATCCCGCAGCGCGACGGCGGCACCCACCTCGCAGGCTTCAGGACGGCACTGACCCGGACCATCAACAAATACGCCGAGGACACCGGCATCATCAAGCGCGACAAGGTCCAGCTCACCGGCGAGGACATGCGCGAAGGCCTGACCTGCGTGCTCGCGATCAAGATGCCGGACCCCAAGTTCTCCTCGCAGACCAAGGACAAGCTGGTCAGCTCCGAGGTCACGCCCATCGTCCAGAGCCTGGTCAACGAGGGCCTGTCGCGCTGGCTCGAGGAGCACCCGGCCGAGGCCAAGGTGATCATGACCAAGATCGTCGAAGCCGCGACCGCCCGGGAAGCCGCCAGGAAGGCCAGGGAGCTCACCCGCCGCAAGGGGGCGCTGGATATCGCCAACCTGCCGGGCAAGCTCGCCGACTGCCAGGAACGCGACCCCGCCAAGGCCGAGCTCTTCCTGGTCGAGGGTGATTCCGCCGGCGGCTCCGCCAAGCAGGGCCGCGACCGCTCGTTCCAGGCGATCCTCCCGCTCCGTGGCAAGATCCTCAACGTCGAGCGGGCGCGCATCGACAAGGTCCTCGGCAGCCAGGAGATCGGCACCCTGATCACCGCCCTCGGCACCGGCATCCGCGACGACTTCGACATCGCCAAGCTGCGCTACCACCGCATCATCATCATGACCGATGCCGATGTCGACGGCTCGCATATCCGCACGCTCCTACTCACCTTCTTCTACCGCCACCTGCCGGAGCTGATCGAGGCCGGCCACCTGTTCATCGCCCAGCCACCGCTCTACAAGGTCAAGCGCGGCAAATCCGAGCGCTACCTCAAGGACGACGACGCGCTCGAAGCCTACCTCGTCGGCACAGGCCTCGAGGACACCCGGCTCGTCATCAGCGACGCCAGCAACGGCGGCGAGCGGGTGATCGACGGCGACGACCTCGCCACCGTGGTCGAGGCGGCCCAGGCGGCCACCGCCATCCTGATGAACTTCAAGCGCCGCCACCCGGTCGAGCTGATCGAGAGCCTGGCGCTCGAAGGCGGGCTCGAGGACGGCGCCTTCAGCGAGCCGTCCCGGGCCCTGGCGCTGGCCCAACGCATCGCAGCGAGGCTCACCGCCACCAGCCGCGGCGCCTGGCAGGCGCATCTCGGCGACGAGGGCGAGCTGGTCTTTCACCACATGAAGGGCGAGCGCCGCGAGCGCCACAAGCTCGACCCGGGCATCGCCCGCAGCCCCGAAGCCAAGCGCCTAGCCGAAGCGCTCGCCCGCATGGGCACCTTCTTCGCCAAGGCGGGCCGGCTGGAGAAGAAGGACGAGAGCCGCCCGATCAACGGCCCCCTCGACCTCACCGAGGCGATCCTCGCGCTCGGCCGCAAAGGCCTCGGCATCCAACGCTACAAGGGGCTCGGCGAAATGAACCCCGAGCAGCTCTGGGAAACCACCCTCGACCCCACCATCCGCTCCCTCTATCAGGTCCGCGTCGACCACGCCGACGAAGCCGACGAAATCTTCACGACCCTGATGGGCGACGTCGTCGAGCCCAGACGCGACTTCATCCAGGAAAACGCGCTCAAGGTTGTGAACCTGGACGTCTGAGCGGTGGGCCGGGAAATAAAGAGAAGAAGAGCGGGGGAAATGATTTCCCCCGCACCCCCTCGGGATTTTTCGTCAGTCGGGGAACACCGCGGGCGTCACGGCTCCTCGGCTTCGGGGTCGTAGGTCTCCGGCGGCTGGTCGGTCGGCTGCAAGAGGCCGGTATCGAAGCCGGCCCCGGCCAGCGCCGCCTCGGCTTCGCGCCGTTCGGCCTCGGGCAGGGCGGGCGTTCGTGCCAGGATCCAGGCGTAGCCGTCGGGGCTGCGCACCGCAGCCCAAAGGTAGTGGTCGTCCTCGAGCGGCCCGAGGCCCTCGATCAGGTAGTTGACGCCCTCGTCCGGACTCTCTTGGAACTCGACCTCGAACGCATTGAACCGCTCGTTCAGCGCCTGGGCAGTACCCTCGACCCGGGCGACCTGCCCATCCGCCAGATCGCAGCGGTTGACCACCCGCAGCTTCATCGAGTCCAGCGGTTCGTAGAGGGCGGTAGCACCGCCCTCGCACATCGCTTGGAACGGCGCCGGCGACCGGGCGATCTCGTACCAGAGGCCGGCATAGGCCAGCGCATCGACCTCCACACCGGTATCCGGGATGCCAGTATCCGCCACGCCCGGCCCGCTGACGGCCGCGGGCCACGCGACGGCCGCCGCGAGGCAAAGCGTGATCCGGTTGATCGCCTTCATCCCAGCACCTCCAATCGACTGATGGAACAGTGCAATCATCGATGATGGGTGCCGGTTCCCGGCGCGGGCAGAGAAAGAGGCGGGGGAAATGATTTCCCCCGCGCCCCCTCGGAACTCTTTATGGGGGGAAGTACGGGTGATACGGAGTCGGGTGGGGCGGTCGGGGAGCGGCGGTGACGTGCCCCCTGAGCCCGTAGGATCGACAGAGTCTCGTGGACCCGAAAATACGACGAAGCTACAACGACTTCATGCTGCAGAAGATTGAACCCCTACCGAGATTGCGGGACTATTGACGACACCCAACGGCAATGCGCTCTACTGGCCGCGCTCCTTTCTCGATGCCTGGCGCGGCGAGACGGTTCGCCTCGACGGCATGACCAT
>SLRI01000429.1 GCA_007131045.1 Rhodospirillales bacterium | reverse complement strand
TCCCTGGGGGCGACATAGGCTCGACGAGCGTGGTAAAGGGGTGGTTTTTGCCCGGCATGGTACCGCCGTTATCGGACCATCATGACAAGTGCCAACGACAACCGTATGGCTCTCGCTGCCTAATCTTTAGGTAAGCGCGGCTGGCAGGGGCCGGGCAACAGAATCCTGCCGAAAAGTCCAGGGAGCTTCGGCTCTCTGGCGCGGCCCGGGGGGCGCCGGGCAACAGAAGCCCCCCATCTTGCACATTTCCTCCAGCCGACTATCGTGCTCCCACGAACCCGGTTCGGCGCCGATCGGCGAGATCTCGGCTCGGTTTCGATCAACCGCGGCACCGGGCAGGTGCCCGAAGGCGATGAAGGCCATATGCGGCGGCAGCGAATCGATTACGGGCAGTTGGTCGAGGCGGCGTTGCGGACCGTCGTGCGCGACGTGTTGCGGCAGTTCGCTGCCGGTGACGTGCCACCCCCCCACCATTTCTACGTCACGTTCCGCACCGATCACCCGGGCGTCGAGATTCCCGATTACCTCAGAGCACGCTATCCGTCCGAGATGACCATTGTCCTGCAACATCAGTTCTGGGACCTCGAGGTGGGCGACGATGGCTTCGGCGTGACCTTGAGCTTCAACGACCAGCCCGAGCGGCTGATCGTGCCTTTCGAGGCGTTGCGTGTCTTCGCCGACCCGGGCGTCGAGTTCGGCCTGCAGTTCACGCTCGGCCACGAGACCGCCACCGATCCCGGCGAACCGTCGGCGTTGCCGCTCGGTGCCAAGACCGGGGCCAAGCCACGACCGGTGCAAGACACCGATAGCTCGAAGAACGCGAGCGAAAACGGCGACGGCGCGGAGATCGTGACCCTCGACCGGTTCCGCAAGAAATAGCTCCCGAGCCGTGCCGCGCGGCAGCGCGTCCGGTTGACAGGCACCGTTCCACCAGCCATCCCGCCCGATCAGGATGGTGCGAAAAGGGGGAACGTCGATGGCTGACGTCAGGATCGAGACGGACACGTTCGGGCCGATCGAGGTCGAGGCCAGGCGCTACTGGGGGGCCCAGACCCAGCGCAGCCTGCAGAATTTCAAGATCGGCGGCGAGAAGATGCCGCTGCCGCTGGTCCGGGCCTTGGGTGTGGTCAAGCGGGCTGCGGCCGAGGTCAACAAGGCGCAGGGCTCGCTCGACGCAAAAATCGCCGATGCGGTGATCGAGGCCGCAGACGAGGTGATCGCCGGCGAACTCGACGACGAATTCCCGCTCGTCGTCTGGCAGACCGGCTCCGGCACCCAGTCCAACATGAATGCGAACGAGGTGATCGCCAATCGCGCCACCGAGCTCTTGGGCGGCGAGCGCGGCCAGAAGGCGCTGGTCCACCCCAACGACCACGTCAATCGCGGCCAGTCCTCCAACGACACCTTCCCGACCGCGATGCACATCGCCGCCTGCGAGGAGGTCCATCATCGCCTCTTGCCGGCGCTCGGGCATCTGCAGCAGGCGCTCGCCGCCAAGGCCGACGCTTTTGCAGACATCATCAAGATCGGCCGTACCCACCTGCAGGACGCCACACCCTTGACCCTCGGTCAGGAGCTCGGCGGCTACGTGCAGCAGTTGACCTACGGCATCGCCCGGATCGAGGCGACCCTGCCCCGGGTCCGCCAGCTGGCGCAGGGCGGCACCGCGGTCGGCACTGGGCTGAACAGTAAGAAGGGCTTCGATTCCGCCTTCGCCGAGGCGGTGGCGCGGATCACCGGCCTGCCCTTCGAGACGGCACCCAACAAGTTCGAGGCTCTGGCCGCTCACGATGCGCTGGTCGAGCTCTCGGGTGCGCTGAACACCGTGGCGGTGAGCCTGATGAAGATCGCCAACGACATCCGGCTCTTGGGCTCCGGCCCCCGCTGCGGCCTCGGCGAGCTGAAATTGCCGGAGAACGAGCCCGGCTCATCGATCATGCCGGGCAAGGTCAACCCGACCCAGTGCGAGGCGATGACCCAGGTCTGCGCCCAGGTCATGGGCAACCACGTGGCGGTCACCGTCGGCGGCTCGAACGGCCATTTCGAGCTCAACGTCTTCAAACCCGTGATCATCTACAACGTCCTGCAGTCGACCCGGCTGCTCGCCGATGCCTGCGTCAGCTTCGCCGACAACTGCGTCGTTGGGATCGAGGCGGACCGCGAGCGGATCGAGAAGCTGCTCCACGAGAGCCTGATGCTGGTGACCTCGCTCAACCCGAAGATCGGCTACGACAATGCCGCCAAGGTGGCCAAGAAGGCGCATGCCGAGGGCACGACGCTGAAGTCTGCGGCGCTGTCCCTCGGGCTGCTCGACGAGGCCGAGTTCGATGCGCTGGTCCGGCCGGAGAAAATGATCGGCCCGGCCGACTGAGGGGCGTCGAGCGGCTGATAATCGAGCTGCGACAAAGCTAATCTTAACCTTTCGATGTCAGGTTGCCGGGCATGGCGGCTCGGCGCATCCTGTTCCTCCTTCTGCTCCCGTGGCTCGGGCTCTTGCCGTGGCCCGGGGCCCTGGGTGGGGTCGTGGCCGAGCCGCCGGCCTGCACCGCGGTCGAGAGCGGCAGCGTCGCCTGCATCGCCGGGCGGCTCTGTCTTTGCGGCTACTATCGGGGCGGCAGTACCACCGACCAGCCGGCCGGCTATCACTGGGATTGCGGCGTCCGCCGACCCGATTGTCACCGACCGCCCACGAGCGCACCGCGGCACGACCTGCTCGACGATCTCCGGCCGATCGTGCCGGTGGCGCCGGTCCGCTCACGAACGCCTGCGAAGCAGCGTCCCTGACCACCACGGCGGCTTTCAACGTATGCGCGTCCTCAGTAGGATTTAGTCGCGTCGAGCTTGACGACAGGACGCAAAGCCTGCGACATCGTCCGGGCAAAGGCGGCCCCGGGTGGTGGCGAGCCGCCGCAACGACAATGACGAACGCGCAAGGCCTCTCGACCCCAGGGCCGATGCGATCCAGGCGCGGGTGGTAAGGGCAGCATGCAAACCTCGTTGGCGCAGCATTACACCGCATTGCTGCAGCAGAGGTGGCGAGAGGTGCTGGGTCCGGCAGCCTTCGGTCACGACGGCAAGCTGCTGGACTGGCGGCTCGGCCTCCTGCCGTCGCTCGCCGGGCTCGCCGATGGCCAGGTTCGCGGCTTGTTCGACCCGGCGCGCGTTCGTCAGCCCGATACGGCCGCCGCCATGGCGCTCAACAGCTTCCTGCCATGGCGCGAAATGCCCGAGCGTCTGCGTCTCGCGGCATACGGCCCCTTCACCGATTTGCGCTTTCTCGCGCGCTGTCCGACCGGCGTGCGGGGCACGCCGCCGATGCTCGATCTCCTGGCCGGAAACGGCGCTCGACTGGTGGCGGTTTCCGCCCGCGGCGCGGAGTATCTCTGCCACAAGCCGGCGCGCCTGGCCGCCGCCTACCGGTCGGTCAGGCTGCCCGAGGAAATGGCCGGGTGGCAGTCGCTGATGGAGGCCCTGGAGGCCGACCCGGGGCGCTATCGCCATCTCGACGCCGTCGCCCTGCTCAAGCACGCGATCGGCCTCGCCCGCACGTTCCCCCGCTACGACCTTTGCCTGATCTATCTGTTCTGGGAGCCGCCGATGGCGGATGCGCTCGCCTTCCATCGCCATCGAGCGGAAATCAAGAGTTTTGCGCAAACCGTCGGCGGCGCGTCCGTCTCGTTCTCGGCCCTGAGCTTCGACGAGCTCTGGACAGAGTGGGAGGCGGAAAATCGAGAGCCGTGGCTGCGAGAGATGGTCGCAGAGTTGCGGACGCGCTATGCCGTGGCCATCGAGGCACCGACTGCCGTATAAGCGCGCTGGGTGACAGGCGTGCCGGCGCCGTCGAACGGCGCCGGTCGTTAAGGTGCCTTCGGCTCTGGCGGCTAGACGGGGGAAACGGGCGAGGATGGCGGAGAACGGCCGCACCTATTTCGACCGGCAGGAGGTCCGCGACGCCAACGAGCGCGAACGCTCGATTTTTCACGCCCTGCCGGGGCTGATCCGCCACGCCATCGACAACGCGCCGTTCTTCCGCGAGCAATTGGCGGGGATCGAGCCCGATTCGGTGACCAGCCGTGCCGCCCTCGCCGAGGTCCCCTTGGTTCGCCGAAGTGACCTGGCCGCCCGCCAGCAGGCGCATCTGCCGTTCGGCGGCCTCGCCGCCACGGCCACCGCCAGGCTCGCCCACCTCTATGCCACGGACGGCCCGCGTTACGGCCCGGAGGGCGGTCGCAGCGACTATTGGCGGTTTGCGCGGGCGATGTATGCCGCGGGTTTCAGGCGCGGCGACATCGTCTTCAACGCGTTCGACTACCACCTGGTGCCGGACGGCTTCATGGCCGATTTCGGCGCCAGGGCCATGGGCTGCCCGGTGATCCCGGCGGGCTCGTCCGGGCTCGATCGACAGGTCCGGGTGCTGATGGATCTGGCGCCGGTGGCCTTCACCGGTCGACCGTCGGCATTGCGCGCACTGCTGGAGCAGGTCGGCGAGCCGGCGCTGGCCACGATCTCCCTGCACAAGGCGCTCTTGGCCTTCGAGCCGTTCGACGCTGCGGACGCCGAGGCGCTGGCGGCGGACCACGGCATCACCGCCCTGCAGTGCCACGCCACCCCCGATCTCGGCTTGATCGCCTATCAGAGTGGCATCCAGGACGGCTTCATCGTCGATGAAGCGATGATCGTGGAGATCGTCGACCCCGCTACTGGGCGACCCGTCCCGCCGGGCCGGGAAGGCGAGCTGGTGGTCACCGCATTCAATCCGGATTATCCCTTGATCCGCTTTGCCACAGGCGATCTCACGAGGCAGCTTCCGGGCGAGAGCCCCTGCGGCCGCACCAACATGCGGATCGCCGGTGTTCTCGGCCGCGTGCCCGACACGGTCTCGGGCTGACGATTGCGGTCGGCGGTGGCCGCAGCCGACGACGGCGCCACTCACGAGCGGGCCGCCGCCTTCGAGGCGGACGGCCTCGCTTGCCGGCGTGGTGGCCGGCTGCTGATCGAGGCCGCGGATTGGCGGCTCGGCCCTGGTGATGCGCTCTTGCTCAAAGGGGCGAACGGCAGCGGCAAGTCGAGCCTGCTCCGCCTGCTCGCCGGCTTTCTCTGGCCCGCCGCCGGCAGCCTGCGGCACGGCGGCCTGGACGTCTTCGCCGATCTGCCGCACTGGCGCAGCCTCTTGCATCTGATCGGCTACCAGGAAGGCTTGAAGCCGAGCCTCACCGTGGCCGAAAACCTGGCGATCGTGACAGCACTGCTCGGCGGCAGCGTGGCCCGCTGCGGCGCTGGCCTCGACCGGTTCGGCCTCGAAGCGCTCGCCGATACCCCGGCCCGATTCCTCTCTTCCGGCCAGCGCCGCCGGGTGGCGCTGGCCAGGCTGGTGGCCGTGCCCCGGCCGATCTGGCTGCTCGACGAGCCGGCGACGGGGCTCGACGCCAAGAACCGTAGCCGTCTCGAAGAGCTGATCGACGCGCACCGGCAGGGCGGTGGCATCGCCGTCGTCGCCAGCCACGGCGATGTGGCACTCCGCAGCCCGCACGTTCTCGATCTCGGCGATTGATCCCGGGGATGTGGCAACCGCTCTTCGCGCTCGCCCGCCGCGATCTTCGCCTCGCCGCGCGCTCGCCGGCCGAGACCTTCATGGGCGTCGTCTTCTTCCTGGTCGCGCTCTCGCTGTTCCCGCTCGGGGTCGGCGCATCGCCCGACATCCTGACCCGTATCGGCGCCGGTGTGATCTGGGTGTTGGCGCTCCTGGCGGTGCTGCTCACCCTGGACCGACTGTTCCAGGCCGACCTCGACGACGGCTCGCTGGATCTCCTGCACCTGGCGCCGGCGCCGCTCGAGCTCGTCGTGCTCGCCAAGTGCGCCGTGCACTGGCTGACCAGCGGCCTCTTGCTGGTCCTCGCCTCGCCGCTCTTGGCCCTTTTGATGACCTTGCCGCCTGAAGCCTATTGGGCGCTGCCCCTGGCCCTACTGCTCGGCACACCCACCCTGACGCTGATCGGCGCCATCGGCTCGGCGCTGCTCGTCGGCAGTCGCCGTGGCAGCGTGCTCACCGCCCTGATCGTCTTGCCGCTCTATATCCCCGTGCTCGTCTTCGGAATGTCGGCGGTCGACGGCGTGCTGCTCGGGCTCGGCGGACGGACTGCGTTCTTGATCCTGGGCGCCATGCTGCTGGCCGCCGCCAGCCTCGCACCTTTCGCAATCGCCGCAGCCTTGCGCCTGGCCGCGGAATAGCCCATCGCCAGCCATCGGCCTCGAAGGCGCCTGGATGGCATGCATCGCCGCGCCGAGAGCCCTTGTCGTCGAGCACCATCATCGGTGCGTCGTAGAACCGCCCGGGGATCTTCCCGGCGGCAAGCTACCCTAAGTTGGCATCCTCGAAGCAGCGGCCTGGTACATATCGTCCAGACGCGGAGCAGTGTCGCGTGGATGGCGTGGCGCTTGGCCAGATCATGGAGCGTCTCGCCGGCCAGGAACTCGTGAGCCACCTGACGCTTGAAGGCCACACTGTGGGATCGGGGCCCGACATCGAGCTCGCAAGGCCCGACCGCGCCCGGTCACCCTCGAGACGGCCATTGCCGGAACCCGGCGCTCTCAAGCCAAGTTCTTCAAGGTCGCCGGGTTCGTCGCGGCAATAGCTCGCCGCCAACCACCGTCAGCTACGCACCGCAGGTTGCAGCTACGCAAATGTTCCTATTCGCATATCTTCCTGTGCTTGGCTTGAAGTCAAGAACAAAAGGATAGGCTCCACTCCACCCCAATTAAGAAAAGTTCCCTATTAATGACCTGTTTTTTTATATTGCTTGGCTCTCAACTAACGTTTAGGTCGATGGCGTCGTGATGATGTGGCTGTGCTCTAGCGCGCTCGCGTCAAGACGGCGCCGTGAGACCACAGTAGCGAGGTAGTCCGGAGTGAAAGCTTTGTCCGTCGGCCATAGGCCATATTGCTCCACGCCTGAAGGTATGAAGCAATCCCCGGAAGCTAGGTTTCGCGGCCGTCCGGCCGCCTTCCGGTGGGCCCCCGGTGCCTTCAAGTCGGTGGTTTGCTGGATCGGCTTGATCGCCGGCATTGGCGGCACAACCGTGCCGGCCCAGTCGGCGTCCCTGTTCGCTGATACCGACCGACCGCAAGTCGAATCGGTGAGGGACACGCGGGCAGTCGAGGTCGGGGTCCGCTTCACCGCTTCGGAACCGGGCGTCATTACCGGCATCCGCTTCTACAAAGGTCCAAGGAACAGGGGCACGCACATTGGCAGCCTCTGGTCGGAGACGGGCAAGCGGCTGGCATCGGGCGTTTTTCAGAACGGAAGCGATTCGGGATGGCAGACGCTGAACTTCCTGACGCCTGTGCCGATCAAGCCCGATACTATCTACGTTGCTTCGTACTGGTCGGCGAATGGCGGACATTCATACGACCGCAACTATTTCAAGTTCGATCGCCGGAACGGGCCGCTTACGGCCCCAGCCGGCCATCGCAATGGGGTCCTGCGGTACGGTTCGTCGGGTTTCCCCGACAGCACGCAGCAGCGATCGAATTACTGGGTCGACGTCCTGTTCGAGCCTGTTAACTCAG
>SLRI01000321.1 GCA_007131045.1 Rhodospirillales bacterium | reverse complement strand
CTCGCCCTGCATCTCGCCGGCATGCGCCTCGTTGATCGTGGCCCGGCCCTCGCGCAGCGACTTGACCTCGGTGCCGGTCAAAACCAGACCGGCCTCGACACGATCCTCGATGGCGTAGTCGTGGAACGCCCGCCGGTTCTGGGCGACGCTCTTGCGCGCCTGCAATCGTTCGTTCATGTCGTTTCCGTCCGCCCGGCGCTAGACTCCGGCCTGCTGCAAGAGGCCGGCATGGGCGAGGGCCGCATCGACCGCTCGAGCCGTTGTCTCGCCCACCTCGACGAGCGGCAGCCGAATTTCGGCCGAAGCGCGACCGAGCCGCTGCAAGGCGTATTTCGTCGGGGCGGGGCTGGTCTCGAGGAAAAGGGCGGTGTGCAAGGGATAGAGCTTCTCCTGAATGGCGAGTGCGCCGGCCGGGTCGCCGGCGGCCCAGGCGTCCTGCATGGCAGCACAAAGCGCCGGTGCGACATTGGCCGTCACCGAAATGCAGCCGTGCCCGCCATGCGCCAGAAAGGCCAGCGCATTGCCGTCCTCGCCGGAGAGCTGGCAAAAATCCGTGCCACAAAATTGCCGCGTCGAGAGCGGTCTCGTGATATCGTTTGACGCATCTTTAACCCCTATGATGTTAGGAAGGGCTGCCAGCCGCGCCATGGTCTGCGGCGACATGTCGACGACGCTTCGGCCGGGGATGTTGTAGATGATGATCGGGATATCGGCCGCATCGTGGATGGCCCGGTAATGTGCGAGGAGGCCGGCCTGCGTGGGCTTGTTGTAGTAGGGTGTGACGACCAGCGCCGCATCGGCACCCGCGCGCTTCGCATGCGCGGTGAGGCTGATCGCCTCGTCGGTCGAGTTCGAGCCGGTGCCGGCGATCACCGGGCGCCGCCCGGCCACGATCTCGATGCAGAGCTCGATCACCCGCTCGTGCTCGGCATGATCGAGCGTCGGGCTCTCGCCGGTCGTGCCCACCGGCACGAAACCTTGCGTGCCGGAAGCTATTTGCCATTCGATCAACCGGGCGAAGGCTTCTTCGTCCACCCGATTCTCCGAGAACGGCGTGACGATGGCGACGATCGATCCACGAAACATGCGGGTTCATCCTGATGACGACGCGACGACGACCAGCGGCCGATGGCGACGGCGGGCCCTGGGTGTCGTCGGTCGCTGATGCATTGCGGCAACCCGCCACCCTCGGCAACCCGGGCTGGCCCGGACACTCACCCCGACAGGCAACGGCATGACGCGAGAGCATAACCATCCGGCAACGGGTCGACAAGACGACAGGGCGCCCACCGCTGGGGCCGAAGCCGCTACGCGCGCCGGCCCCGGGCTGACGGTGCGCCGGTTCGTCGCCCTCTTGACGGTGGCGGGCGGGCTCTACGCTCTGAGCCCCGCGGTTTCTGCGGCCGAGCCGCTCGATGCCAGGGCACGTGACACCCTGGTTCGCGCCCTCGATGCCGCGGACAGCGGCCAGTGGCCGATCGCCCGGCGGCACATCGATGCCCTGGGCTCGCCGCTGCTGCGCACCTATGTCGTCTGGCGCGAGTTCGTCGCCGGCAATCCGGCCGTCGCTTTCGACCGCTACGAGGCTTTTCTCCGCCGCTATCCCGACTGGCCGCGGCTGGGCTCGGTGCGCGCCAACGCCGAGCTCAGGATCGACGAGACGGTCGACCACGCTACCCGGCTGCGCTTTTTCGCCGACCGCCGCCCGAGCACGCGGCAGGGTCGAATACGCCTCGCCGAGGCCGAGCTCACCATGGGCGATCCCGAACGCGGTCGCGCGCTGGTCCGGCAGAGTTGGGTGCAGGACAATTTCGGCCTGAGCGAGGAGCGGTTCTTCCTCGAGGTCTTCGGCCATCTCCTGACGACCACGGACCACGAGGCCCGGCTCGACCGCCTGCTCTGGGACGGCCGCGAGGGCGAGGCCGGGCGGATGCTGCGCCGGGTGTCGCCGAGCTCGGCCGCGCTCGCCGAGGCGCGGCTGGGACTTCAGGCGCTCGCGCCCGGGGTCGACGGCCTGATCCGCCGAGTGCCGGCCGCCCTGATGGACGACCCGGGGCTCGCCTACGACCGCTTGCGCTGGCGGCGGCTGAAGGGCCGCGACGACGGGGTGCGCGAGATCCTGCTCGACCCGCCGGCCGAGCTCGGCCGGCCGTCGCTCTGGTGGAACGAGCGCGCCTACGAGATCAGGATGGCGCTGAGCGACGGCGATTTCGCCACCGCCTATGCCCTCGCCCGGGACCATGGCCAGAACGAGGGGGCGTCGTTCGCCGAGGCCGCCTGGCTGGTCGGCTGGCTGGCGCTGCGCCACGCCGAGGAGCCGCGCACCGCGCTCGGCCATTTCGCCCGGATGTACGATGCCGTGGCGATGCCGATCAGCCGGTCGCGCGCCGCCTATTGGAGCGCCCGGGCGGCAGAGGTCCTGGGCGACGAGCGGGCGACCCATCGCTGGTATCGCCTCGCCGCCGAGCACCCGACCACCTATTATGGCCAGCTGGCGCTCGAGGAGCTGGGCCTGCCGCTGCAGCTGACCGAGATCGCCGCCCGCTTCAACGGCGCGGTGCTGCCGGATCCGGCGTTCGACGGCAGCGATCAGGTGCGGCTGGTGCGGCTGTTCTGCGGCCTCGAGATGGCCGGCTACGCGGTGCCGTTCCTGCAGCGCCTGCTGCTCGACATCGCCGACAAGAGCCGGGTGATGGCGCTGGCCAGCGAGTGCGGCCGGCCGGACATCGTGGTCGAGCTCGGCAAGCACGGGGTCTCGGCCGGCGTGGTCGACCCGCTGGTCACCTTCCCGATTCCGGCGCATCACGGGCTGCTCTACCCGATCGGCAACACCGTCGAGCCGGCGCTCGGCCTGGCGATCGCCCGCCAGGAGAGCCATTTCGACCACACCGCCCGGAGCCCCGCGGGTGCCCTCGGGCTGATGCAGGTGATGCCGGCGACCGGACGGGCCGTGGCCGAGCGCTTCGGCCTCGGCTGGTCGGAGAACGCGCTGCAGAACGACTCGCACTACAATGCGCAGATCGGCGTGCACTATCTCGGCATGCTGGCCGACCGATTCGACGGCAAGCTGGAGATGATGGCCGCCGCCTACAATGCGGGACCGCCGCGGGTGTCGGCCTGGGTCGCCCGGAACGGCGATCCGCGTACGCTCGATCGCCACGGGCTGGTCGACTGGATCGAGCTGATCCCGTTCCGCGAGACCCGCAACTACGTGCAGCGGGTGATCGAGGGCCGCAACGTCTATCGCGAGCTCCTGGCCGATGCCGCGGTCCAGCCGGTGAGCATCGTCTTCGACAGCGGCCCGCTGATCCCGCCGCCTTTACCGCGGGCCAAGCCCAGGGTCTATTGAAGGTGCGGCCGAGCGCGCCGGTCAGCCGGCGAGTGGTGCCGCGCCCTCGAAGCCCAGGTGGCCTTCCTTGACCCAGAGCCGGCAGCCTTCGGGGCCGGCCACGGCGGCGAGCGGCGCGCCATCGGGCAGGCGCAGCCAGGACCAGCCGCCGAAGCTCTCGCCACCCTCGCTGAAGCCGCCCTCGAGGCAGAAGAGCTCGATCCCGCCCTGCGGCGTCGAGGCGATCGCGGCGCCCGGCGCCCACTGCTCGAGCCGAACCGTCTCGCGTGCATCCGCGAAGAGGGTGGCCGCGGTCACGCCCGGCCGATCGGCTGCGGGCTCGAGCGGCAGGGCGTCGCTGTCGACGTGGACCGGGGTGCGGTCCGCCGGGTCGAACTGCCAGAGCTTGACGAGGATCGTGCAGCCCGCTGCCGAGCCCGGCGTGTGCCGCGAGTGCGGCGGGTTGCGGACGTAGGCGCCGGCCGGGAAGTCGCCGTGCTCGTCCTGAAAGACCCCGTCGAGCACCAGGAACTCCTCGCCGCCACCGTGGACGTGCGGCGCGAACCGGCTCGCCGGCGCGTAGCGGACGATCGACGTGGCCCGTGCCACCTCCTCGCCGATCCGGTCCAGCATCTTGCGCTCGACCCCGGCGATCGGCGAGGCGACCCAGTCGATGTCGGCCGCGTGGACCGCAGCACGGCGCGAAAAATCGGCATTGACCTGCATGGCGACACTCCTCGGGGCGGCCTCCGCCCGGTGGCGAATGGCCGAGAGATCGGTGCCCTCTCCGCCCGGCCAACCCCCGCCCGTGCGAATCGGCCGTCGACTCGGCGGTTCATGAGCGGTTGTGATCGCGGCATTGCTGACCGAAACCTGTCGGTTTTCGAAAGCGTGGCGCGTCGGACGACCGCGGCACCGACGGCGGCAGGAAATCCGGAGGGTCGGCCGGCTCGTCGAAACGACTCCTGGAACCGTTTCGACACGAGCGGCACTCGAGAATGCCCGGGCGGGTGGCGATACGGAAGGGTTCGGCGACGGCGCCGCGATGCGGGCAAGCGAACCACCGGGCCAGCGGGCGCGCTAGAGATAGGCGGAGCACGTCGCCGCGTCGGCAGACAACCGCCGAAGGTCGGGGAGCGACTGGGGGAAGCCAGTCGTCACGCTGGTTGATATCCATCCCACATGGCAAGACGCTATATCTTGTGGACATCTGCGTCGACCGGACAGGCAAGGAGCTGATTATGGCCATCGCAAGAACGAGTGTATTTTGTGGTAATTTCATTTGGATCGTGATGGTAGCATTGCTTTTCTCGCAAACGTCGATGGTAAATGCCGATGATCCGCAGTCGATCGCTTGGCGCGAAGCCTTTGTCACAATTGATGTCGAACTTCGGGAAATTAAAGGTTACACGGGCCATACAGTGGGACTCATGCATCAACGGGGCTTCGCATTTTACGAGGATGGCCAAGTGGCAACAGTGAAAGCCTGGATTACGTTCGAGCGATCTGGCGCAGAAACGAGTTACCGTGGGTATGCAGTCTACGCATTCCCAGATGGCGCTAGCAAGGTTGGCCGCTTCACCGGAACTGGGGATCCCAGAGGTGAACAATCCGGCCAATTCACTCTTGACAGTGGAACTGGACGTTATGGCGGCATCAGCGGTCAAGGCCGTTTTTTTGGCCATGGTTTCCCGCCTCATGGGGATATCTACTTGGATGTCGTCGGGACCTACTCGATCGAATAGGGCGGCAGTGCCCAAAAATTCCATCCAGCCGGCTCCTACCTCGCGGGTTGATGCATGGCGATAGCGCTCATACTACGGGGCTAGATGACCAATTTGATGAAAACGAGCCCTGGAGTGGCGTCCATGGGCGGCCCTGATCGCGCCGGCTAGCTGCCCGCGACTTCGACTTCGACCCCGACCACGGCCAGGCAATCGCCGCTCTGGGTGAGGCCGGGGAAATGCCGGGCTATCAAGAGGCCGTCCATGGCGGCCCGGTACTCGGCGGGGGCGGCACCGGTGCGACCCAAGGGCCAGATCCGGGCCAGCACCTCGCCGGCCTGCACCGGATCGCCGAGATCGGCGGTGAGCTCGAGCATCCCGTCGGCATCGGCGAAGGTAAAGCAGTCGGCGGACGGCATGTCGAGAAACCGGCTGGGTGCCAGCTCTGGCTCGCCGTCGAGGATGCCGACGTGGCGCATCAGGTTGACGATGCCGCGCCGGGCGACCTGCACGCTCCTTGCCGTCGCGGTGCCGCCGCCACGGAGTTCGGTGGTGACGAACGTCTTGCCGGCCTCCTCGACCGCGGTGTCGAACATCCCGACCGCGTCGATCTCCAGCATCTTCACGCAGTAGGGCGCGTTGAAGGCGGCGACGGCCGCGTCGCAGCGCGCCTCCTGGGTCTTGTCGGGCAGGATGTGCGAGGCGGCGAACGGCAGGAAGTCCAGGGTGCGGCCGCCCGAGTGGAAATCGAGGACGACATCGGCCATCGGCAACAGGCCGCGCAGGATGAAATCGGCGACCTTCTCGCTCAGCGAGCCGGTGGCCGAGCCCGGGAAGATCCGGTTCATGTTGCGGCCGTCGATCGGCGAGGTGCGCCTGGCCGCCTTGACCGCAGGATAGTTCATGAACGGCAAGAGGATCACCCGGCCATCGAGCGTCATGCCCTCGAGCCTGCGGGCCAGATCGAGGATCGCGAGCGGCCCTTCGTACTCGTCGCCGTGATTGCCGCCGGTGATCAGCAGCGTCGGGCCGAGCCCCTGCCGGGCGACGCTGATCGGGATCATCAGGTTGCCCCAGGCACTGTCGTCGCGGCTCCAGGGCAGCCGCAGAAAGCCGTGCTGAACCCCCTCTGCGGCGAAATCGACGGTGGGCTCGACGGGCGACGGCGGGCCGGACATCATCGCTCGGGTCCCCTTCAGGGCTTGACGAAGAGCTGGCGGGGGACGTCGGCCAGGATCTCGGGGCCGGTCTCGCCGATGACGATGCTCTCGGTGATCTCGAGGCCCCAATCCTCCATCCAGAGTCCGGACATGAAATGAAAGGTCATGCCGGTCTCCAGCGGCGTCATATCGCCGGGCCGGAGGCTCATGGTCCGCTCGCCCCAGTCCGGCGGGTAGCTGACTCCGATCGGATAGCCGGTGCGGTTGTCCTTCTCGATGCCATGCGCCGCCAGCACCCGAAAGAAGGCGTTGGCAATATCCTGGGTGAGCTTGCCGGCCCGGGCCTGCTCGAGCCCCGCCGCCATGGCCTCGAGCACCGCCTTCTCGGCCTCGACGATGTGCGCCGGCGGGTCACCCAGAAAGACAGTGCGCGACAACGGGCAGTGGTAGCGGTGATAGCAGCCGGCGATCTCGAAGAAGGTCCCCTCGCCCTTCTGCATCGGCTGGTCGTCCCAGGTCAGGTGCGGTGCCCCGGCCGCGGGCCCGGACGGCAGCAACGGCACGATCGCTGGATAGTCGCCACCGATCCCGTCCTGGTGGCGCAGCCCCGCATCGTAGATCTCGGCCACCAGATCGCACTTTCTGAGCCCGGGCTCGACCACCTCGACGATCCGCTGGTGCATCCGCTCGACCAGCCGCGCCGCCTTGCGCATGTAGGCCAGCTCCTGCGCGCTCTTGACCGCGCGCTGCCAGTTGACCAGGGCCGTGGCGTCCGAAAACCGCGCGTCGGGCAGGCCTTGGACCAGGTGATGATGGGCCGCCGCCGAGAAATAGTAGTTGTCCATCTCGACCCCGATCCGTCGGCTGCCCCAGCCCTTGTCCTGGATGATCTGGGCCAGGAGCTGCATCGGGTGGCGGACCTCGGATTGGACGTAGTGGTCCGGGTAGCCGATCAACCGGTCGTCCGGCAGCCAGGCGGTCCGCCGCGCCCCGTTGGCGTCCTGGCCGCGGCCGTACCAGAGCGGCTCCTCGTCGAGCGGCAGGACCACCATCTGGTGGACGTAGAACGACCAGCCGTCATAGCCGGTGAGCCAGTTCATGTTCGAGGGATCGGTGACCAGGAGCAGGTCGATCCCTTTCTTTTCCATGGCGTGGCGGGTTTTTTTCAGACGGGCATCGAACTCGTCTCGGCTGAAGCGCAGCAAGGCTTCGATCATCGTGCAAGGGCTCCGGAAGGCTGGCGGTCAAAGCGGCAGGACATGGCCCGCACCTTCGGCGCGCAGCCGTTCGCCGGCAAGGGTGGCGATCGCGGTGTCCTGCACGCCGGTGCCGGTGAGGTCGGCGAGCGTGATCTGGCCGCTTCCTGTCCG
>SLRI01000365.1 GCA_007131045.1 Rhodospirillales bacterium | reverse complement strand
AGGATCATGCCGACGACGGCGCCCATCTCGAAGTTCTGCTGGCCCACCACCGCGCGATAGACGTCGGTGGCGAGCACGTTGTACTGGCCGCCGATCACCTTGGGGATGCCGAAATCGGTGATCACGAGCGTGAAGGTGACGAAGGCCGCACTGATCAGGCCGTAGCGGGCGCCGGGCAGGGTGACGGTCATGAAGATGCGGCGCTTGGGCGTGCCGAGCGCGTCCGCCACCTCGTAGAGCCGGCCGTCGGAGAGGGCGAGTGCTGTCACCAGGATGATCAGCGCGTGCGGGAAGACGTAGTTGACCTGGGCGATGATGATGCCGATCGGCCCGTAGATCGTGTTGCCGAACAGCATCCAGCGGAAAAAGCCCTGGTTGCCGAAGATGTAGACCAGCGAGAGGGCCGAGAGCAGCGACGGGGCAAAGAGCGGCAGCAGCGCCAGGGCGTAGAAGAAGCCCTTGTAGGGCAGGCAGGTGCGGGTCAGCGCATAGGCGTAGAGGAAGGCCAAGGGAATGACGATCGCGGTCGCGGTCGAGGCCACGAAGATGCTGTTGAAGAGCGAGTCGACCAGGATCGGGTTCTGGAAATAGGCCGCGTAGTTGGCGAGCCCGACGAAGTCGCCGGCGCGGTCGAGGAAGCTCTTGGAGAGCAGCGCCCAGAGCGGCAGGACGATGGCGATGATCAGCGCTGCGGCCAAGAGGGCCACGAGCAGGCTGGCAATCCGCTCCTCGGTGAAAAAGCGGGCGGGCGGGTTGAAGGGTCTCGCCGCCGCTGTTTTTGTGCTGCTGGGCGCGGCGATGCTCATGCGGCTTCCGCCCGGAGCCCGGCCGCCTCCTCGACCGGAAAGAGGCGCAACGATTCGGCCGGGAGGACCACGTGGATGCGCATGCCTTCGCTGATGGCCAAATCGCGCATCAGGTTGGCGGAGAAGTCGGCGGTGATCGGCACGGCCTCGCCGCCGGGCAGGAGGCGGGCGCGGTAGTAGGAGCCCAGGAACTCGAGGTCGTCGATCAGCACCTCGACGGCGTTGGGATCAGCAGCGCTCACGCCCCTGACCTTGACCTCCTCCGGCCTGAGGCCGAGCGACACGGCGCTGCCGGCCGGCATGCCGCGGTCATCGTCGCAGCTAAGCTCGACCCCGGCGATCTGCACCCGGCCCGGGCCCGCGACGCGGCCCGGAAAAAAGCTCATCTTGCCGACGAAATCGGCGACGAAGGCTGTGGCGGGATCGCGGTAGACCTCTTCCGGCGTGCCGACCTGCTCGATCACGCCGTGGTTCATCACCACGATCCGATCTGCCATGGTCAGCGCCTCTTCCTGGTCGTGGGTGACCATGATGGTGGTGACGCCGAGGCGTTTTTGCAGGTCGCGGATCTGTTCTCTCAGATGCACGCGGACCCGGGCGTCGAGGGCGGAGAGCGGCTCGTCGAGGAGCAAGAGGCCGGGGGAGGTGGCGAGGGCTCGCGCCAGGGCCACGCGCTGCTGCTGGCCGCCGGAGAGCTGCAGCGGGTATTTGGGCCCCTGGTCGGGCAGCCCCACGAGCTCGAGCAGCTCGGTGACCCGCGCCTCGATCTTGGTCCTCGGCTGGCCGCGGTTGACCAGGCCGTAGCCCACGTTGTCGGCGACGGTGAGGTTGGGGAAGAGGGCGTAGGACTGAAAGACGATGCCGAAGTCGCGCATCGCGGGCGTTGCGGTCGAGACGTCACGGCCGGCCATCAGGATCCGCCCCTCGTCCTGGATGTCGAGGCCGGCGATGGCGCGGAGCAGGGTGGTCTTGCCGCAGCCCGAGGGGCCGAGGAAGCAGACGAACTCGCCTTGGGCGACTTCGAGGTCGATGTCCTCGAGCGCGGTGAAGTTGCCGAAGCGCTTGGCGAGGCCGCTGATGCTGAGATAGGCGCTCGGCTCGGGCGTCATCGACAATGCCTCATGGCTCACAGGTTTGCTGCGACCGCCGCCGGCCCCGAGGTGCCGGCGGCGGGTGGTGCCAGTGTCAGTTCCGCTCGGCAGCCTTGGCCTCGTAGCGGCGGGTCCACTCTTCCAGGATGCGCTCGCGGTTGGCGGCCATCCAGGCGAAGTCGTTGTCGATCAGCCGCTCCTCGACCTCGAGCGGGTAGTTCTCAGGGTGGTTCTGGACGTCAGGATGGGCGACCACGGCGTAGGTCTCCGAATAGAGCTCGTTGGCCTCCCGCGATACCGCCCAGTCCATCACCTGCTGCGCGAGTTCCAGATTGGGGGTGCCCTTGACGATGGCCCCGGCCTCCATCTCCCAGCCGACACCTTCGGTCGGCACGACGACCTCCAGCGGTGCTCCGGCGTTCTTCTCGGTCACCCCGCGCATGTCGAGCGCGATGCCGGCGACCCGCTCGCCGCGCGCGGCCTGGACACAAGGGGCCGAGCCCGAGTGCAGGTAGGCGGCCATGTTCTCGTGCAGCGCGTCCATGAAAGCCCAGCCGTCCTCTTCGCCCATCATCTGCAGCCAGGCGCCGACGGTGAGGTAGCCGGTGCCGGACGAGGCCGGGTGTGGCATGACGAGGTGGCCCTGGAACTCCGGCGCCAGTAGGTCCTCCCAGGAGGTCGGCTGGCTGATGCCGTGCGCCTCGCCCTCGAAGGTGTTGTAACAGATGACGCCGACATAGGCGTCCATGCCGATCCAGGTCGGCTCGTCGCGCTGGTCGAAGAAGAGCGGCTTGAGCTCGTCCACGCCGGCCGGTGCATAGCTCTCCAAGAGGCCGATCTCGTCGAACATCAAGAGGCTGGAGTTGGCCACACCGAGGATCAGGTCGGCCTGCGGGTTGTCGGCCTCGGCGAGGATGCGGGCGGTGATCACGCCGGTGGAGTCGCGCACCCAGGCGACCTCCACATCGGGCACCGCCGCCTCGATCGCGGCCTTGAACGGGGCCAGCTGGTCGTTCTCGAGGGCCGTATAGACCGTGAGCTCGGTGCGCGCCTCGGCGACGCCGATGGCCAAGAGGCTCACGCCCATGGCGAGGCTGGCCGTAAGCCCCAGTCTACGGTTGAGGGTGGTCATGTTTCGTGCTCCCGATTTGGTGATTATTGCCTGTCGTGCTGCCGGTCCCGTCGGCCCGCTGCCGTCTTCCACGATTGGTGTTACAGTTCGATGACGAGGTCAACAGACCAGCTCCCACCGACCCGATCAAGCGGGCCAGGGCAGGGAGTAGGTCTTGAGGTTGGTGAAGCTCTTCATGGCTTCCAGCACACCCTCCTTGTAGCCGAGCCCGCTGTCCTTGATGCCGCCGAAGGGCGACATCTCGATCCGGTAGCCGGGCACCTCCCAGATATTGACCGTGCCGACCTCGAGCTCGTTCACGAAGCGGGTAATGTGGTCGAGCCGGTTGGTGCAGACGCCGGACGACAGGCCGAAGGCGGTCGAGTTCGAGATGCGGATCACCGCCTCGATGTCGTCCGGGCAGCGGATGATCGGCACTACCGGCCCGAAGGTCTCCTCGAGGACCAGCTCTGCGTCGAAGGGGACCTTGTCGACGACGGTGGGCGGGAAAAGGGCACCCCGGCGCGGGTCGCCGTGCAGGATTTCCGCACCGCGCTCCACCGCGGCCTCGATGCGGGCCTGAAAGAGCCTGGCCGAGCGCTCGTTGATGACGGTGCCGATGTCGGTCTCGGGGTCCATGGGATCGCCGCAGCGGAGCTTCTTCACGCGGGCCACGATCTTCTCGGCCAGCGCATCGGCGATCGGCTCGACGGCGAGGATGCGCTTGACCGCGGTGCAGCGCTGGCCGGAGTTCTTGGTGGCCCCGGCGACGGCGAGATCGGCCGCCTTGTCGAGATCGGCGTCGGCCATGATGATCAGAGGGTCGTTGCCACCGAGCTCGAGCACCAGCCTGCGGTAGCCGGCCTTCTCTGCGATGTACTTGCCGACCCGGACGGAGCCGGTGAAGGTGATCAGATCGGCGTCGGGATCGGTGATCATCGCGTCGCCCATGGTCGACGGGTTGCCGGTGACGACCGAGAGCATTTCGGGCGGCAGGCCCGCCTCGTAGAGCACGTCGGCGAGGAGCAATGCTGTCAGCGGCGTCAGCTCGGTGGGCTTGAGGACGACGCGGTTGTTGGTGGCGATCGCCGGCGCCAATTTGTGCGCCACCATGTTGAGCGGGTGGTTGAACGGGGTGATCGCCGAGATGACGCCGAGGAGTGGCGTGCGCATCGTGTAGATGCGGCGGTCCTTGCCGTGGGGGGTGATGTCGCAGGAGAAGATTTCGCCGTCGTCGTTGATCGCGAGTTGGCCGGCGAGTGTGAAGACGTCGTAGGCGCGGCCGACCTCGTAGAGCGAGTCCTTGAGGCACAAGCCCGATTCGGCAGTGATCAGCCGGGCGATCTCGTCCTTGCGGCCCGCGAGCTTCTCGCCGGTTGCCATCAAGATGCGCTGGCGCTCGTAGCGGCTGAGCTTCGGCTGAAAGTTGCGGGCCTTGGCGAAGGCGTCGCGGACGTGCTCGGGACGCGCGGCGGGAACGGTGCCGACGACCTCGTTGGTGTAGGGATTCAGGACCTCCAGCGTCTCGCCGGTCTCGACCAGCCGGCCGCCGATCCGCATCGCTTCCTTGCGCATAACGTCAGCCCTCCACCAGGTTGAGCGCCACATCGAAGGCATCGAAATTGCGAAGCGTGCGGCCGGCGGGGAGCTCGACCTTGCGGTTGGCGATGAGGGGCACGCGCTGTTCGGTGAGGCCGCCGTGGGAGCGCAAGGGTTCGTCGAGGCCGGAGAGGTCGTGCAGGTCGGCGCGGGTGCCGATCACCTTGTGGACGGTCGAGGTGACGACGAGATCGCCGATGCGGTCGGCCGGCAGCTCGAAGCGGTCGCAGGCCTCGGCTTTGGTGAGGACTTGGTCGATGCCGTCGACGGCCGCGATCCGCGCCTTGATCGCGTCGAGGTCGGCACCCTCGGGCAGATAGGCCGTGGCGAACGAGCCCAGCGCCCCGTGATGCGCGACGTAGGGGTCGGTGATCGGCAGAATCACCCGGGCCCGCCCCTCGCCGAGCCAGTCCTCGAGCAGGGTCTGGAGGTAGACGACGTCGGGGCTGCCGTCGGCGAGATGCTTGGCGTTCATGCCGTGGTCGGCGGTCAGCACGAGCGTGCAGCCGGCAGCGTCGAGGGCGCCCACGTGGCGGTCGAGCATGGCGTAGAAGTCGTCGGCGATGGGCGTGCCGGGGGCCGCCTTGTGCTGGATGTAGTCGGTGGTCGAGAGGTACATCAGGTCGGGGCGCCAGGTCCGGGCCAGGTGCACGCCGGCGGCCATCACGAATTCCGAGAGGTCGGCGGAGTAGACGGCGGGCAGCGGCCGATCCAGGGTTTCGAGCAGGTCGTCGATGCCGTTTTCGGCCCTGGTCGCCTGGTCGGCTTTTTCGGCCGAGAACGCCACGGCCCGACCGGTGGAGACGTCGAGGCCCTTGGCGAGCAGCGTCCGGAGCTTGTCCTTGGCCGTGACCATCGCGACCCTGGCCCCGGCGTCGTGGAAGGCCTGCATGATGGTCCCGGTGCGCATGAATCTCGCATCGTTCATCATGACTTCCTCACCCGTGTCCGGGTCGTAGAAGAAGTTGCCGCAGATGCCGTGCACGGCGGGCGGGGTGCCTGTGATGATCGAGATGTTGTTGGGGTTGGTGAAGCTCGGCATCGCCGAGAGGGCCGTGAGGTTGGCGCCGGTTGCCATCAGCCGCTGGAAGTTGGGGGCCAGGCCTTTCTCGATCGCGGCCTCGATATAGCCGGGCTCGGAGCCGTCGATGCAGACGACCACGGTGGGCCGTCTCGGCCAGCGATAGTCGCGGCCGTTGGCGGTGATCACCCGGTCCTTGGTGGAAAGCTCGGTCATTGTCGGGGCTTTCTGGTCAGGCCGCTTCGGCGAGCGGGACGGTGAGGCCGAGCTCGTCGAGGACCTCGCGGACGGCGTCGAGGGCGCCCCGCATGTGGTTCGCGTCGAGCCGGCCGATGCAGCCGATGCGAAAGCTGTCGGCGACGGTGAGCTTGCCGGGATAGATGACGTAGCCGCGCGCCTTCAGCCCGTCGTAGAAGCGCTGGAAGTCGAAGCGAGGGTCGGCCGGCATGTGGAAGGTGACGATGATCGGCGCCTGCAACTCGTCCGGCAGCAGGGTGGCAAAGCCCATGGCGCGCATGCCGTCGACCAGGATGCGGCAGTTCTCCCGGTAGCGGGCACCGCGGCCCTCTACACCGCCCTCGGCCGCGTGCTCCTCGAGCGCCTGGTGGAAGGCGACGATGACGTGGATGGGGGGCGTGAAGCGGTACTGGCCGGTCTTCTCCAGCGCCTGGTGCTGGTCGTGAAGGTCGAGCACCAGGGTGGTGGCGTTGCCGGCGGTTTCGGCCAGCGCGGTTTTGCGGCAGAGGACGAAGCCGAGGCCGGGGACCCCCTCGATGCACTTGTTCGAGGAGGCGGCGACCGCGTCGAAGCGGTTGGCCCGGGCATCGAGCGGGATGGCGCCGAAGGCGCTCATCGCGTCGATCAACAGGCGCTTGCCGTGGCGCTCGCAGATCTCGGCGATGGCCTCGATCGGGTTGAGGATGCCGCTGGTCGTCTCGCAGTGGACGGCGAAGACGTGGGTGATGGTGCGGGATTGCGCCAGGATGCGGTTCACCTCGGCGAGGTCCGGCGGGGTGTCCTCCGGCGTCTCGTGGACCACCACCGCGCGCTTGGCGATGTCGAGGATGCGCTTGGCACGGGTCCCGTAGGCGCCGTTGATCAGCACCAGCACCTCACCCTCGGGCGGCACGAAGGAGGTCAGCATGGCCTCGACCGCGAAGGTGCCGGAGCCCTGCATCGGCACGGTGACGAAAGCGTCCGACCCGTCGATCAGCTCGGGCAGGCGGGTCAGCACGGCACGGTTGATGGCGATGAAGCCGGTATCCCGCGAGCCCCAGTCGTGGACCATGACTTCCTTGATGGATTTCGCCGTTGTCAGCGGGCCCGGGGTCAACAGCAGCGGGTCACCAGTCTCGGAGGTGGCGGGGGTCTCGGAGGTGGCGGGCATGATCTCGTCTCGGCAATGGCGTGATGGCTGGAGGCTAAGCCGGGCTCGGGGTATGCGTCCAATATAAGCTTTGCATGGTCCTCATAGATCATGTCTATGGCTGGCCCATGTCGATCAGCCAGCTCCGCGCCTTTCATCTCGTCGCCGAAGCCCAGAGCTTCACCAAGGCCGCGCGCGAGGCAGGCCTCAGCCAGCCCACCCTCTCGGCCCAGGTCAAGGCGCTCGAGGCCCGCCACGCGGTCAGCCTCTTCAACCGCCGCAGCCGCGGCCTCACCCTGACGCCCATGGGCCAGAGCCTCTTTCAGGTGACCACCCGCCTGTTCGCCGCCGAGGCCGAGGCCGAAGCCTTGCTGGCCGGTGCCGCCACGCTGCGCCGCGGCCATCTGCGCATCGCCGCCGACAGCGCCACCCACGTCATGCCGCTGCTGGCGCGACTGAAGGGCCATCACGGCGGCGTCACCTTCTCGCTCAGGATCGCCAACTCGGCCGATGTGCTCACCGCCGTCCTCGACCACGACGCCGATCTCGGCGTCGCCGCCCGTCGCTCGCCCGACCCTCGGCTGTTCAGCCAGCCGCTGAAGCAGGACCGCCTCGTGGTCT
>SLRI01000407.1 GCA_007131045.1 Rhodospirillales bacterium | reverse complement strand
ATGGCTGGTGGCCGGGAAGATTTTCGCTGCCGGATCGGCCTCGTCTTTCGCGAGCTCGGGGGCGGGACGGGCGGGCAGCACCAGCCGGACCGGCTCCGGCAGCCGCACCACGCGTGTATCGTCGACGAGCCTGTAGCCGAAGACGAAGACGAGGCCGCCCGCGAAGACCTCGAGCGGATCGTTCTTGCCGCCTTTGTCGGCGGCCTTCGAATAGCTCTTGCGGTCGAAGGCGTCGGCTGCGGCGATGCTCTCGGGCAGCGCGCCGGCGAGGAACAGCGCCGGCACCTCCTTGACGTAGAGGATCGCGCGGCGGTTCGGAACGAGACCGATCGTGGTCATGGCGTTTCCTCGGTTTTGCCCAGAGGTTAGCGCATCCGGGACCCGCAGGCCATGGCTCTTTCGCCGGGCCTGATCTCGCGCCACTCGAGGCATGCGGTGATCAGGGCCTGATGGGTGCTGCCGCTCAGCTCGCGGTCGACGGCGAGCAGGGTGGCGGCCACCGTTTCGAAGTCGAGGTGATGCGGCGTCAACCGGTGCAGCGTCCGGGCCAGCCGCAACCCCACCATGTCGCGGGCATCGGCCAATGCTGCGGCGAAGCGCCGGGGCTCGCGCGCATGAGCCTCGCGCAACGGCCGATCGTCGACCGCCGCCAGCGCCCCCTCGGATTGCTCGGCCGCCCGGCGCAGCGTCTCTGCCAGGTCGGCAGCGATGAGCCGCATCGCGACCAGCCGGTCGAGATAGAATTCGACCAGCATGTCGAAGACCGCCCCGGTGAACGGCAGGCCGAGCTTGTGCACGGTCTTGCCGTCGATCTCGAGCGGCGGGGCGTCGAGCCCGGCGATGTCCGACATCTTCAAAGCGTTGGAGACGGAGCGGATCTGCCGGGTCTGGGATAGCTCGCCGATCCGGCAGAGCTCGTTCTCGACATAGAGATCGCCCTCGGTGACCCGCAGCACATGGTCGATGAAGCTGTCGAAATGCAGGACGGCGAGCATGGCGACGAGATCGGAGGCGGCTTCGTGGAAGGCGCGATAGGCCGTGGTCAGCGTCTCCGGGGTGGGCATGCCGACCAGCGAGAAGACGATGCCGTGCCCGGTCTCGTGCGCCAGCACGTCGAAATTCATGGCGAAGGGCCGCTTGGTGCCGGCATCGTCGGCGGCCTCGCCGCACTCCAGAAACCCCCAGCCGAAATGCGCATTGTTCCAGGCGACGTGCGGGATCAGCTCGAGCCTGGGGTGGCTGATGGAGAAGTGCCAGGGCAAGGGGCCGCCGAGATAGACCTCCCAGACGTCGAGCACCCGGCGCACGATGCCGAACACGTGCGCCGCCCGGAAAGCCGGGTCGTCGGGGCCGAGATGATCGAAATGGCCGTTCTGGTCGGGCAGCGCCGGAAGGCGCCGCCGGCCACGGAACGGCGGCAGGTCGGCGTCGCCGTAGGGTTCCTTGCCCACCGGGTCGAGCGCGTACATGCGAGCGTCGGACGGCCCGGGCCCGAGGCTGCCACGGGGCGACGAGACCCAGATGATCTGCGGCTCTCGGAAATCGGCGAGCAGCGGGGCCTGGGCGAAGACCCGAAACCGGCTGCCGGTCGGCCGAAAGAAGCGGTCGAGGGAGAAGCTCATCGGCCGGCCGCCGGTGCGAACGCGCTCTCCCAGATCAGCGTGCGCTCGAAGCGAAAGGCCGGTGGCGCGCTTTCGAGCGTGCCCTCAGCCACGCGGCGGAGCAGGGCTTCGGCATCGAGCCGCTTCTGCGCCACCCGCCCGGCCGGCAGCCAGGCGCGCAAGTCGGCGAGGGTGCCGGTATCGATCCCGGCGGCAGCGGCCCGCTCGAGCACGGTTGGCCAGCTCCGGTCCTTGTAGAAGAGCGCCTTGGCGAGAGCGGCGATGGCCAGCATCGTGGTCCGGTCGAGCACGCCTGCTCTTGCCGCTGCCGCGAGCGTGGCGCGGATGTCGACCAGGGCATCGGTCGCGGGATAGCCGAGCTCGGCCGGGCCGTGCGCCACCGCCACCTCGTCGTCGGCCTCGAACGGTTCTTCGAAGGGCGAAAAGCGGCCCTCGACATAGGCCTCGAAGACGCGGCCGACCCCGATCATCCCGAACGCCCGGAGCTCGGCCGCGCGAAGTGCGCCCATGCTGGCCGCACCGGCGACCCGGATGCCCTGGGCCAAGGCCGCGAGGATCTCCTTGTGCCAGAGCGCCGGGACCTGCTCGAAGTAGCCGTCGACGACGGCGATCGTGGTCGGATGGTGCGCCTCGACGGCCCGGTAGAGATCGCCGCGCCTGGCCGGCGGCAGGAAGAACGCGTCGCAGAGCCCGGCCGCTTCTGCGGCCGGCAAGGTGGGCCCGAGAAAGACCACGTTCATGCGGCGGCCGCCTCCAGCAGTGCTGCGGCCCTCCGGCCGGGGACATAGGCCGAGCGTGGCCCCTCGAGCGCGGCCTCGAGACCGGGCACGACCACCCGGACGACGGCGAGCCCGAAGGCGGGCTTGCCGACATCGACCGCGAGGACCTGCGAGATGCCCGCACGGCAGAGCGCCTCTAGGGTCGCCTCGATGTCGAGGGCGAAGCTCGGCTGCTCGACCGACACGACCTCCGCGAACGATCGCGCCGGCCGCAGGCCGTCCAGGATGGCCCGCGCCGCGCGGCGCCGCTCGTCCAGGGCCGCCGGCTCGTACTCGGCGTCCGGGATGTCCTCGCGCGCGCCTGCGATGAAGGTGGCCCGCGCCTGCGCCGCCTCGGTGAGTGCCCGGGCCAGCGCCACCTCGGGGGCGGGATGCGCACCGCTGCCGAGTTCGGGCGCCCCGGTCGTGCCGCTCGGATCGTCGATCAGGGCCATGAAGGCCGGGATGCCGAGATCCGAGGTGATGTCGAAGATCGCGACATCGATCCCGGCCGCCAGGAACAGCTCGAGCAGCCGGCGGCAGGCGGGGTCGTCCACGGTCTCCGGCCGGATCGCCGTCCGCCCGCCCCAGGCATCCGGGCCGAGCTTCCAAAGGGTGAGCGCGTCACGCTCGATCACCTCCATCAGCGCATGCAGCAACGCCTCATCGGCCGTGTTGCCCGAGGCCAAGCCATTGGTCGTGGCGGCGAAGGTGGCGGAATGCGGCGGCTCGGGCAGCGCGTAGTTGGCGTGGACCAGCTCGAACGGCAGCCAGCGGGCGCCGCCGCCGAGCAGGTCCCGGCCCTCGATCCAGAGAAACGGGCGGCCCGGATCGAGCGGCTCGGGTGTGGCCAGCGGCAGGCCGTCGATCTCGGCCAGTCGATGGCTGAAGCGCAGCTCGTCGAGGCTGGCGAGACGCAGCGGCGAATCGATGCTCTCGGCACACCAGGTCTCGAAGGCCTCCATCACGGCGGAGACCCGGGCGGCGTCCAGGCTCGCGCCCTTGCCCTGAAAGACCGAGAGCGAGCGCGAATTGGGCCGGCAGGCGGTGAACACCGGGATGCCGATGCGATCGAGCCCGGTGATGTCGGCGATGCGGCTGATGCCGAAGACCGGCAACAGGGGGCCGAGCACGGCCCAGGTTCGGGCTGGCGAGCAAACCCGCCGCGCCCCGTCCCGGAACAGCTTGTCGCCGCCGCTCATTGCACGGTCAGCCGGGCCAGTGCTGCGCGCGCCTCGTCGAGATCGCGGCCGGTGGCCTCGGGGGCGAATCGGGCGAGGATCGCCTCGAGCTCGGCTGCGGCACGAGACGCATCGCCCGTGCGCCGGGCGAAGGCGAGCCGCGTGCGGGCGGCCCGCAGCTCGAGCGCCAGGGCCCGCTGGCCCGCCGCGATCCACTGTGCTTCGTCCAGCTTGGCCGTGACCAACTCGGGATCCGGCACGTCCCGGCCCAGCGCGATCTCGGCCTCCTGCCGGGCGATCTCGGCGGCCCAGTAGGCCACCCCCTGCTCGGCGATCACAGCCCGGGCCCCGGCGAGCGCGGCCAGCGCCTCGTCCGGCCGGCCGAGCCGCCGGAGCGCTTCCGCCCGCATGCACTCGTAGACCGGGAAATCCTCGGGCGTGCCGACCTCCTGCATCACCCGAAAGCCGCTCTCGATCCGCTCGAGGCCGCTCTCCAGCCGGCCGGCATCGAGCTCGCGCCAGCCGAAGAAGATGTCGGCCTTGGCGCAATACTCCTCGAGATCGTGGCGGCGAGCCAGTTCCAAGAGCCGCCCGGCATGGCGGGCCACGGCAGCACCGTCGCGGCGGTAGTGGTGCAGCATGACGGCGATATCCAGCGCGTGCAGCAGGCTGCCGAGATGATCGATCGCCTCGGCATGCGCGAGCGCCCGGTCGGCATGCACCACCGCGGCGTCGCCGGCGCCGAGCAGCCAGGAGGCGAGCCCGGTCTCGCCCAGGGCGCAGACCTTGCAGTCGTGGCCGCCATAGAGCGTGCGCAGATGCTCGAAGCCGGCCTCCTCGTAGAGCTGCAGGCCGACCTGGGCCCGGCCGCGCACGGTCTCCAGCTCGCCCATCTGAAAGGCATTGGCCCAGGCGCAATGCATCGCCTGCAGCTTGAACTCGGCACCGCGCATCCGCTGCGAGACGTCGAGCAGCCGCCGGGCGCGCTCGGCCATCATGCTGAAGTTCTCCGAGACCCGCCACCAGCCCCAGTAGGCGGCGAGGTGAAAGTCGGATTCGGGCGCGGTTTCGGCCAGATGCAGGGCCTCGTCGTAGGCCACGCGGGTCTCCGGCGCACCCGGGCCGCGGGCCGAGAGCAGGGCACCGGCGAGCAGCACCTGCGCCCGCAGCCGGGTAGCCGGGCCGTCGCCGGCGGCGGGATCGAGCGCCAGGAGCTCGACCGCCCGCTGAAAATGCGCCGCCGCCTCGAAGCTGGCCGACGCCCGATTGGCGGCCATCCCGGCCTCCAGATACTGCTCGGCCGCGGCCCGATGCTCGCCACAGGCGGCGAGATGAAAGCCCCGGGTCTCGGGTCGCACGGCGGCGAGCCGCTCGGAATCCGCCGCCAGCCAGTCGAGATAGCGCCGGTGCCATGTGCGAAGGGCCGAGCGCAGCAGGCTCTCGTAGGCCGCTTTTTGGAAGAGCGCGTGGCGAAAGCCGATGGCGCCGGCGGCACCGGCCACGAGGATGCCCGCCTCCTCGAGCATCGCGACCCCGGCATCGACCTCGGCTGCCGTCCGACCGCTCACCTCGAGCAGCGCCTCGCGCTCGAAATTGCGCCCCAGGACGGCGGCGATCTGCGCCAGCACCTTGGCATCACCCAGCATGTCGAGGCGCGCGGTGATCAGATCGAGGAGCGAGGCCGGGGTCTCGATCGCCGAGCCGAGCTCGGCAGCGCGCAGCACCCCGCGCTGGCGTCGCACCAGGCCCGACTCCATCAGCGACTTGGTGAACTCCTCGACGTAGAGCGGCAGCCCGTCGGTCGCGGCCTCGATCCGCCGGGCGAGCAGCGCCTCGACCGGGCAGCCGGCCACCGCCTCGACCAGCCGGCGGCAGCCCTCGGCACCCAGCCGGCCGAGCCGCAGGGTGAGGGCCTCCTTCGGCATCGGGTCGAGCCAGCCGCCCGGCCGGGTCAAGACCAGCGTCAACCGGCCGCCACCCGCCGGCCCCTTGCTGTCGTCGAAGACGATGCGCTCGAGCAGCTCGCGGGTCGAGGGATCGATCCAGTGCGCGTCCTCCAGCACCACCAGCACCGGCGGGTCGACCGCCGCCAGCACCGCGGCTGCAGCGGCGAACACGGCAGCGCGGCCGTCGGGCCCGGGGGCGAGATCGTTCTGCCAGAGGGCCGTCAGCGTCTCGACATGCGTGGCCGTCGCCGGCTGCCCGGCGGCGAACCAGCCGGTCAGGATCTCCCGGGCGTGGTCGATCGACGCCACGCCTGCGGCCTCCAGATGCCGGCCGACCGTCTGGCGCAGGCAGGCGAAGGGCGCGTTGCGCTCGCCGATCGAGCCCGCGAACTCGACCACCCGGGCGGGCTCGATCCCGGCCCGCTCGATGAAGCGCGCGGCCAAGGCCGACTTGCCGACACCGGGCTCGGCCACGACCGTCACCCGCAGCCGCGCCCCCGAGGCGGCCCGCTGCCAGACGGCCTCGAGCGCCTCGAGCTCGGCCTCGCGCTCGATCAGCAGCGACTGCGGGTCGCGCAGCACCGAGGCCGAAGGCTTGCGGCTGAGCAGGCGGTAGACCTCGACCGGCTGCGGGATCCCCTTGAGGTCGTAGCTGCCGAGCGAATCGACCCGAAACGCCCGCTGGATCAGGGCCCTGGTCTGCTCGCTGACCACCACCCCGTTGCGCGGCGCCAGGCTCTCCAGGCGGGCGGCGAGGTTGGGGACGACGCCGGTGACGGCATGGCGGTCGCGATGCACCCCGGCGCCGATCTCGCCGACCAGGACGCGGCCGGTGTGCAGCGCCACCCGGGTGGCGAGCGGCAGGCCGCGCTCGGCCAGGAGCCGTTCGCCCAGCTGCGCCACCCGCCGGGTGATGCCGAGCGCCGCATCGGCAGCCCTTAGCGCCGCGTCCTCGCTCGCCCGGGGATAGCCGAAATAGGCCATCACCCCGTCGCCCATGTAGCTCGCGATCATCCCGTCGCGGCCCTCGATCTCGGCAGCGCAGATGACGTGATAGGCGCGGATCAGCTCGCGCAGGTCCTCGGGGTGCAACTCGGTCGAGAGCCGGGTGGATCCCACGATGTCGCAGAACATGACGGTGATCTGCCGCAGCTCGCCGCCGGGCTGGGTGTCACCGGTGGTCGGCAGCACCGGCTGCGCCACCAGCCGGGCCCCGCAGCTCGGGCAAAAGCGGGCACCGGGCGGCACGGCCGCCGTGCATGCGTTGCAACTCGCTGCACCTGCTTCTTGTTTCACCGGGGCGCCTCGCTGAAGGCCTGCCGCACGCGCCGACGACTCGCTCGCCGGCCGCGACATTGGACCACGGCCATCGACGGCGCGCAATGCCGGAGACGGTAACCGTTCAGTGAAGCACGGCGCGCGACCGGGCCGGCTTGCGCGGCTGATCCTCGATGCGCACGACGCCTTCGAGCCGCTCGACGGTCGGCCGCTTGGCATGCGCCAGGGAGACCGCTTCGGGCAGGGCCACCACCACCCGGCGGCCGTCCTCGAGGCGGATGACCAGCCGGACATCGGCGCCGTTGCCGCCGTTGCCGAGATGCGGCTTGAGCCGCAGCGCCGCCGCCGGGCCCTCGACCTCGATGTCGACCCGGCTCTCCAGCCGGTCGGCGGCGCCATCGAGCGGCCTGAGCCGCTGGCCCGATAGCTTGACCTCGTCGCCGTCGGCGCGGACGTCGGCGGTGAAGATCACGGCACTGCCGATCTCCAGCAGCTCTCGGCTCTGCTCGAGCGTGTCGGAGAACAGCATCACCTCGTACTGGGCCGTGGGATCGGAGAGCTGCAGGAACGCGAAGCGGCTGCGCTCGGTCTTTTTCTCCTTCTTGGCGACCACCACCCCGGCGAGCTCGACCATCTGCCCGCTATAGGCCGAGGGCTGGTCGAATACCTGGGCTGCCGGCACGACCCCCAGATGGGCCAGCGCTTCGGCATAGCCGTCGAGCGGATGGGCGGAGAGATAGACGCCCAGAACCGAGAACTCGTGCGCCAGCAGCTCGGCCGGCTCCCATTCCTCGGCCTCGACCGGGCGCGGCTCGGGCACCGTCTCGCCGCCACCGCCGAACAGTCCCGTCTGCCCGCT